>PEYC01000021.1 GCA_002774555.1 Candidatus Nealsonbacteria bacterium CG08_land_8_20_14_0_20_36_22 | reverse complement strand
TTTTGAGGTCTTAAAAAAATTAAAAGAAGACCCTGAAACAAAAGAAATTCCTGTTATCGTTCTTACCAATCTTGAAAAAATGGAAGATATTAACAAGGCCATTGAATTGGGAGCGACTACTTATCTGGTCAAAACTGAGTATAAAATAGAAGAAGTAATTGAAAAAATTAAAAAAATTATTGGATAATAGGGTTATGAGAGTAGAGTCACAAAGATTAAAGGCATTTATACTCGATGCCGGACTCATTACTAAAGTTCAGTTTGAAGCGGCTTTTAAAAAAGCAGAAAAAACCAAACAAAAACTGGAAGATGTTTTAGTTTCAGATGGTTTGGTTAGCCAAGAGGAATTAACGAAATTAGAGGCCTATATTTTAGGCATCCCTTTTGTTAATTTAGAAAAAGAAAAAATCTCGTCAGATGTTTTAAAAATGATCCCTGAGCCAATTGCCCGGAGCCATAATATTGTTGCCTTCAAAAAAGAAGGACAAAATTTAGAAGTGGCTATGTTAGACCCGGAGGACTTAAGAACAATTGAATTTATTAGAAAGAAAACTGATTTAAAGATTTCGCCGCGTCTAACGACCCTAGACAGCATTAGAAACGTTTTGGGGCAGTATCAGAAAACCCTTGAAGCAGAGTTCGGAGAAATCATTAGAAAAGAAGCAAGAGGAATAAAATCCATTAAAGAAGAAGAGTTTAAAGATGAAAGAGAGGATCTGAAGAAAATGGCAGAAGAGTTGCCGGTAATCAGAATTGTAGATACCTTACTCAAGCATGCAATTCTCCAAATGAGCTCTGATATTCATATTGAGCCGATAGAAAAAGAAGTGATTGTGCGCTACCGAATAGACGGTATTCTGCACGATGTCATGATTTTGCCGAAAATAACTAGTTCTGGAATTGTAGCTAGAATTAAAGTTCTTTCCAATTTAAAACTTGACGAACATCGTCTTCCTCAGGACGGAAGATTTAAAATTGAAAGCGGTGATTACAAATATTCTATCAGGGTCTCGATTCTGCCAATTTTTAGCGGTGAGAAAATTGTAATGCGTCTTTTGCCAGAAACAACTCAGGCCTTTACCTTAGAGGGTTTGGGTTTAAGAGGAGAGTCTTTAGAGAAAGTTGAGCACGGTCTAAGGAGACCAGTTGGAATGATTCTAATTACCGGTCCTACTGGCTGTGGCAAAACCACTACTCTTTATGCCATGATGGAGATTTTAAATACGCCCGGGGTAAACATCTCTACTGTTGAGGACCCTATTGAATACAGAATGCCGAGGATTAACCAGACCCAAGTTAACGCTAAAATTGGTTTAACTTTTGCTTCCGGCCTTCGTTCTTTAGTTCGGCAGGACCCGGACATTATTATGGTTGGTGAAATTAGAGATGATGAAACAGCTTCGTTGGCTATCAATGCTGCCCTAACCGGACATCTGGTTTTATCTACCCTTCATACTACCAATGCTGCCGGAGCTATTCCTCGTTTGGTTGATATGAAAGCTGAACCATTTTTGATATCTTCTACTTTAAGCGTGATTATAGCCCAGAGGTTAGTACGCCGGCTTTACTCAGAAAATGAAAAATATACTTTAAAAGATTCAGAATTAAAAAGCTTATCAAAATATTGCGATTTACAGAACGTCCTGAATGTCTTAAAAGAAGAGAAAATAGCCAAGCCTGGAGCTACTACTTTAAAAAGCATTCCTTTTTATAAACCCAAGCCATCCAAAGATTGCCCGGAAGGTTATAAGGGAAGGATTGGGATTTACGAGGTCTTGAATGTTACCGAAAGCATAAAAGAGTTAATTGTTAAAAGAGCAAATACTGACCAGGTTCAGCAGCAAGCCCAAAAAGAAGGGATGAGAACAATGATTGAGGATGGTTTTATAAAAGCGGCCCAAGGGATAACCAGCATAGAGGAAGTCCTGAGGGTAATTATAGAGTAAACATGCCACGCTATTCTTATATTGCTAAAACTTTAAAAGGGAGAACAGAGACAGGAATTATGGAGGCTAAGAGTGAACATGAGCTTGCTAATATCCTTCGCCAAGAAGGATGTATTTTAATAAAAACCAATTTGGAAGAAAAGGGTCTAAAAAAAGGATTTTCAATTTCAATTCCCTTTATCAATTGGATTCCCCTGAGCGAAAAAATAATGTTTACCAGAAATCTCAGGGTTATGGTTTCAGCTGGCGTCTCTTTGCCAAGGGCTTTGAACATTTTAGCCGTTCAGAGCAAAAACAAAAAATTTAAAAATGCCATTTCCAAAATAAAAGAAGAAATTATTCAAGGAAAGTCCTTTTCTGAAACCCTTGAGAAATATCCTGATATATTTTCTGAACTTTTTCACAGCATGATGAAGGTTGGGGAGGAAACCGGAACTACGGAAGATGTTTTAAAAGTTCTAACTAGCCAGATGGAAAAGGAGTATCAGATAAGAGCAAAAATTAAAGGAGCAATGATATACCCGGCTGTCATCGTTTTAGCAATGCTCGTTATTGGAATTGTGATGTTAATTATGGTGGTGCCCAAATTAGCCTCTGTTTTCAGCGAGTTAAACGTTGAACTTCCCTTGACTACTAGAATGGTAATTTATATAGGGAATTTTTTGGCGAAATTTTGGTACACCGTGCCTTTCATGATTTTAGTCGTAGTTGTTCTTTTAAGACTGCTCCCAAAGACCAAATCAGGAAAATTGGTCTTTGATACTTTGGTCTTAAAACTTCCTATTATTAGTCCGATTATAAAAAAAACATATTCTGCCCATACGGTAAGAACCTTGTCTTCTTTAATTATTGCCGGGGTTCCCATCGTCAGGTCTTTGGAAATTGTTTCAAACTCTTTAGAAAATTTATATTACAAGAAAGCTATAACGCAGGCAGTTAAGCAGGTAAGAAAAGGAGGCAAATTGGCTGAGGCCTTAAAGGGCCGTGAAGACATTTACCCGAATTTGGTGTTTCAGATGCTCGAGGTTGGCGAGGAAACAGGGGAGACAGCTGATATCTTGAAAAAATTAGCTGAATTTTACGAAGAAGAAGTTGGCAATGCTACCAAAAATCTTTCAGCCGTGATTGAACCCGTCTTAATGCTCATTATCGGAGCAGTGGTCGGATTTTTTGCCATTTCTATGATTCAACCAATTTATTCAATAATGGGAACTTTATGAGAAAACAAAAGGGGTTTACCCCGTTAGAGATTATAAAGGCAAATAGAAGATACAAAGAGAGCAAATCTCTAACGGGGTTTACCCTTATTGATGTATTAGTCGGGACATTTTTGGTTTTAATTGTTTTTTTGGGGATTTTCTCTGCTTATCAGTTGGGCTTGAAAGTTGTGGGTCAAAACAAAAATAGAGTCACAGCCACTGCTATTGCTATTGGAGAATTGGAAAAAATTAGAAATTTACCCTATGAATCTATAGGAATTAAAAATGGGATTCTTCCTGTTCCAGATGGCATATTGGAGGCAACCACTGCTGTTACTCGTAATAACATCGAATATAAAATCGAAAGGCAGATTAAATACATAATAGACGCTGCTGATGGAATCGGGGGAGCAGATCTGTGTGATTGGGATTATAAAAGAGCAGAAATTAAAACTTCTTGGTCAGGTCAATTTGGGGGAGAAGTTAAATTAGTTACCGATGTCGCTCCTAAAAATAAAGTTGAAGAAATATCTGCTTGTACTGCCCAACCAGGTGGGATTCTTTCAGTTGAGGTAGCTAATTTTTCCGGTATGCCAGTCCCTTCTCCTTTGGTAGAAATAATCAATCCGGCAACTGGTGAGATAGTAGATTCTATGCAACCATTTGAGGGAAAACAGGACTTTCCTCTTGTTCCCGCTACTTATAAAGTAGTTGTTTCTAAGCCCGGTTATAATAGCAGCCGAACTTACGGAACTAATGAGGTGGTTACTCCTGAAAACCCCCACCCAATAGTTTTAGAAGGAAAGCTTACTGAGATTAGTTTTGCTGGCGATTCTGGTATTGAAAAAGTAAGTTCTTTGTCAGTAGATACTTTATCTCCCTGGGGCACGGATTATTTTTCAGATTCTTTTTCAGACACAAGCAAGGTTTCTCAATTTTCTGATTTGGAAATCGGCGGAGGAGAAGCAATTTTAGCCCAAACAGATGGCCAATATAAGGACTCTGGTTATTTAATTTCCACTGACATTACCCCGGCCAATTTAATTGGTTGGGATGAGTTTTCTTTTAATGATTTAGAGACAACTGATACCCAAATTATCTATCAAATTTTATATTTTAATAGTGTAATTCCTGACGAAGATTTGGTCGGAAATTCTGATGGTTTTAGGACTTCTCCAGTGAATCTTTCGGGCCTGGACATCGTTACTTATCCTCAATTAAAAGTTAAAGCAAACCTTTCTACGAGTGATACAGCCGTTACTCCTATTTTTTACGACTGGCAGGTTTCTTGGGTTACTAGTGAAGCTACTCCTATTCCCAATGCAACATTTAATTTACAGGGAGCCAAGATTATTGGTACTGATGCCGACGAAAATTCGGTTTATAAATATTCCCGAGAGCATAATTCCGAGAGCGATGGCCATATTGATATTTCTAATCTTGAATGGGATAATTATACTTTTTCAATAAATCCTACCACTGGTTTAGATTTACAAAATATTGATCCTTTTCCTCAACCTGTTGGTCTTTTGCCAGACGCAAATCTATTAGTTAAATTATATCTGGATGCCGAAAATTCTCTTTTCGTTACTGTCCAAGATATTGAGACCTCAGAGCCCATATTTTTAGCTAATGTTGAATTATCCAAATTAGGTTATGACGAGACCCAAGGGACTAATGAACAAGGCCAAACCTATTTCATTCCTTTGGATGTTGGCGTTTATACCATTGATGTTTCTTTGGATGGTTATCAAACTAAAAGCGAAGGCATTTCTGTCTCAGGGGACGAAAGTGTAATAATTAGTTTGCAAAGATTTGAGTAATTAAATTTATGAGAAGCTTTACCCCGTTAGAGATTATAAAGTCAAATAGAAAATACAAAGAGAGCAAATCTCTAACGGGGTTTACTCTTATTGAAACTTTAGTTACTATTTTCATCCTTGCTTTAATTATAGGAGTAGTTTTTGGTCTTATTGTGTTCCTTTATCGAACTCACGGTTATGCCTGGGAGGAGTCTCAAGCCATTGAAGAAGCCAGAAGAGGAATTGAGGCGATGACTAAAGAAATAAGAGAGGCGAGAACAGGAGAAGATGGCTCCTATCCTTTAGAAAAAGCCGAAGATAAACAAATAGTATTTTATAGCGACATTGATAATGATGGCAGGACCGAAAAGGTAAGATATTTTTTAGGAACAGTTAATTCCGGAATTTTAATTCAGGAATGCCAAACTGATTCTGGCGGAGGAACGTGTAGCGTTGCTTTTTCAAATTTTTTTACCGGCATTTTAAAATCAGCTCAATTAAAAGTTTCTGTTGAAGGCGACTTAGATCGTTCCGCTGAATATGTGACAGTTTCTGTTGATGGTAATAATCTTGGCAATATTTGTCAGATTGGCTGCTCGCATTGTGCTGGAGTTTGGCAAGGGACAACAATTTACGATGTCATTAGTCAAGCACAGGATAACGAGATTCAATTTTCAGCTGACGCAAGTTCTGCAGTCGGTTACGAATGTCCGGTAGGCAGCCCTAATCACTCAATGAAAGCTAGGTTTGAATTCAGTTGGGAAGAGGAAATTATTGGCGCCGGAAATGAATTAAAAAAGGGAATAATAGAGCCGACCGGCTCGCCAATTGAATATCCTTCAGAGCAAGAAAACATTTCCTTTTTAACTTCTTATGTTCGCAACGCTCCGCCAATTTTTGAATATTTTGATAACCAAGGGGATAAAATTGAAGAATATCCTGCTAGATTGATTGATACCAAAATAATGAAGGTTTATTTGGTAGTCAATGTTAATCCGAATCGGCCTCCTGACAACCATGAATTAGAATCTTATGTCCAGCTTCGTAATCTTAAAGAAGAATAAAGGCGTTATCGTGACATTAGTTTTGGTTTTTGGTTTGATATTCCTAATTCTTTTAGGCGGTCTTTTTACTTTTATCTTATTGCAATATAGACAAAGTGTGCAGAAAGTTGCTTGGTCAGAGGCCCTTAATGTCGCTGAAGCTGGCGTTGATTACTACAAGTGGTGTCTTAATAATGAAATTGAGGCAAACTGCCTAACTGAAAAAGATTATTATGAACCGGCTGGAAATAAAATTGGTAAGTTTGCTCTCCAAATTTCTTCAACCGTGGCTTGCGGTCAAACTATTCAAAGAGAAATTATTTCCACTGGTTGGACAGATAAGTTTCCTGACCTTAAAAGAAAAGTTAGTGTTTTGTATGCCAGGGAATCAGTAGCCAAATTTTCCTATGTTTTAAACGATAATGTCTGGATTGGTTCTGACCATGAAATCAGAGGTCCTTATCATTCAAATGGCGGAGTCAGGATGGATGGTGAAAATCAATCAACAGTTACTTCAACCAAGGATAAATGGATTTGTACCAGCGCCTTTGGTTGTTCTCCTTGCCCCACAAATTATGGTTGTTGGCTTGATGGTACTGATTGCTTTTGTCCCGGTGTTTTCACCACTACTCAAAATAGCAATCCTGGACTCTTTAGTTTTCCTGTTACACCTTTTGATTTTACTGGTATCACTATTGATTTAGCTCAAATGAAGACCGTTGCCCAGCCCTATTTACCCCCTTCTAATACTCTAAATTCTCAAGGGAAAGGATATCATCTAAAGTTTGAAAATGATGGAACTTTTAAAGTTTGGATAATCACTCAACTTTCTAGTGCGCGTGCTTACAGTTTAGAAGAGGGCAATCATTATGATTATTTCACAATTACCAGCGAGGATTTTTACGGAACCTATTCTATCAATCCAAACTGTTCAGTTATTTTTGTTGAAGATAATTTATGGCCGGAAGGCGAAGTAAAGGGAAAAGTTACAATAGCTTCAGCCAATTTAATCAATCCTAATTTAGACACAGATGTAATTTTACAAGGCAATATAAATTACACTGCCCTTGATGGTTCAGATGGTCTTTTGGTGGTAGGGGAGAGAAACGTTTTAATCTCTCCTAATTCTCCAAACCAAATGGAATTGCGCGGTATTTTTATTGCCCAAAAAGGTCGTTTTTCAAGAAATCATTATTCCAACAACTTTAGAGAAAAACTGGAAATTTATGGTTCAATTGTCAGTAATGGCCGAGTGGGAACCCAATGGATTGATTCCGGCGGCAATATAGTTTCCGGTTATCTAAAAAGGGAAAGTTATTTTGACTCAAAATTAATTTATAATCCGCCATTTTTTACTCCTAATATCGGCACTGAATTTAAAATTATAAACTGGGAAGAAATAAAATAAGACATATGAAGTTTTTAACCTTAAAACAAGAATCATTTGGTTTGGATATTTCTGATTTGTCTTTAAAATTTGCCAAACTTAAAAAAAGAGGAAAATTTTTTTCTTTGGTTTCTTGGAACGAACTGGAACTGGAATCGGGAACAGTGGAAGATGGAGAAATAAAAAACGAGGGTGCTTTAGCCGAAGCAATCAAAAAGGGCGTTGCCGAAGTTAAAGGTGAGAAATTGACAATAAAAAACGTTATTGTTTCTTTGCCGGAAAAAAAGGCGTTTTTACAAGTAATTCAGATGCCTAAAATGGCAGAAGAAGAGCTAAAAACAGCTGTTTCCTTTGAAGCAGAAAATTATATTCCCTTGCCAATTGAGAGGGTCTATTTGGACTTTCAGATCGTCCTTCCTGTCCAGGATAGTTTGGACCATCTTGATATTTTAATCGCAGCTATTCCCAAAAACATAGTTGAGTCCTATATTTCCTGCTTGAAAAAAGCAGGGTTAAAACCCCAAGGTCTGGAAATTGAATCCCAGTCAATTACTAGGGCTTTGATAAAAAACGGAATTACTTATTCCCCGGTTTTTATAATTGACTTTGGTAGAAGTTCAACTAGTTTTATTATTTTTTCCGGTTATTCTCTTCGTTTTACTAGTTCTATATTTATTTCATCTCAGGAAATAACTCAAACCATTGCTAAGTCCCTAAGAGTAGATTTAACTGAGGCCGAAGGGCTGAAATTAAAGTATGGACTAAACAAAAGATCCGGGGAAGGTAAAAAAATTAATAAAACCATAACTCCTATTTTAACTGATTTAGTACGAGAAGTCGCAAAACATATTAATTACTATCATAGTCATAGGGCACATGAGCATTTACCTCCCAATGGTCGAGAAATTGGGAAAATTATTCTTTGCGGCAGAGGGTCTAATCTTAAGGGTCTTCCGGATTTTCTTTTTTCTCAACTTAAAATTCCCGTAGAAATCGCCAATCCTTGGGTAAATATTTTACCAGAACGGCTGAAAGAAGTGCCTGGCTTACCATTTAAAGAATCGCTTGGTTATACTACTGTTCTTGGTTTAGCCTTGCGTGGAATAAAAAATGATTAATTTGCTTCCGCCAGAGGAAAAAGAAAAACTCTTTCTGGAGAAAAAGAAAAGAATGGTGAGTATTCTTTGGTTTTTAGTTTTATTTTTTATTGTTTGTCTAATTTTGATTTTATTGTCAATGAGAATTTACCTTCGGGAACAAGTTAAAGCTCAGGAAGCTCTTCTGTCTGGAATTAAGCAAGAAGGTGGAAGAACTGAAATTGAAGAGTATCAAGAAAGAGTTCATTTTATTAATTCGGAAATAACAAAATTAAATTCTTTTTATCAAAAGAAAATTTATTTTTCTGAAATTATAGAGAAAATCTCCAGGACTCTTCCTCAAGAGAATTACTTAACTAATCTTTCTATTATTTTTTCTCCAGAAAAGGAAATAAAAGTTTCTCTTTCCGGCTTTTCTCCAACCAGAGAGCTTTTATTTGAGTTTTTAAAAAATCTTGAGCAAGAGCAGGATTTTAAAGAGGTTTCCTTCCCGCCGGCCAATTGGGTTAAAGCCAAAGATATTGATTTTTTTGTAACTTTTGGAATCTCTCGAGGTCTATGAATTCAATAAAAGAAATAATTTTAATATCTGTTGTCTTCGGAATATTGACCTTGTTATTAATTGTTTTTTTAGTTTATCCATTTTTAAAAGATATCCAACAGGTCTCAGACGAGCTTATTCTACTCAGAGAAAAATTATTTTTGGCTAAAAGTGAATTTGAAAAATCAGAGCAATTTAAACAAGGTTATAAAGGATTAGAATCAGACCTTAACAAAATTCAACAATTTTTTATTAACCCCGAGGTTCCGATTGATTTAATTGAGTTCTGGGAGAAAACAGCTGCCGGAGCTGGCTTATCAATTAATATTGTCCCAACCTCTTTAAGCGCTGTTGCTCTAGAAAGTGAACCCTGGAGTTCTCTAATATTTCGGTTAAATTTAACGGGCTCTTTCCCTAATTTTTTAAAATTTCTTCAAAAAACAGAAAGAGGACCTTATTTAATTGAGGTTCAGGATATAAACGTTAAGAAATTAACCGAAAGAGAAATTGGTTCTAAGGGTTATGAAAATTTTTCAATTGGGGATGTGTTTGTTAATTTAGTAATAAAGGTTTTCAGTAAATAATTCCTTATTTTAAATTCGTAGGTTTATGAAAATAAAAACAAAAAAAGCAAAAAATTTTTTGGGGAAATTACCCTGGTTTTTAGCCGAGCATGCTTTTTTAACTTGCTTAGTTCTCTTTTTTGTATCTTTGATTTTTGGGACACTTTTGTTTTACAAATATAATATCTTGGCTCAAAGAGTAAAACCCGGGGAATTGAGCCAATCTTTTTTACTGAAAGAAGATGTTTATCAAGAGGTCTTAAATGTCTGGCAAAAAGAGGAAGAAAAATTCCAAGAAGCTGATTTTAGAGAATATCCTAATCCATTTCAAGATTGACAGAGTGACTTTTTAGATTATAATAATGAATTGGGTCCCCGTGGCTCAACTGGATAGAGCGAAGGGTTTCTAACCCTTAGGTTGCAGGTTCGACTCCTGCCGGGGGCACACATGGTGGTGGCCTTAGTGTAGTGGTTTCGCACGAGAATCTGTGGAATTCTCAGGAGGAGTTCGAATCTCCTAGGTCACCAATTTATTATGCTCGGATTTTTAAATACAAGAATAAAGAAAGGAACTCGGTTCCTTTAAGGAACCGAGTTCCTTTCTGATTCCTTTCTGAATGATATTAGATATGAGATTATTTTTCGCCCAATTTAATTTTGGCGATTATTTTTTTTCCTTCTCTTAATATCTTCAACTCAATTTCCTGTTCAATCTGACACTTTTGTAAAATATTAGACAGAGGATTTTCTGTTGTAATTTTTTTATTTTGTATTTCCAGAATAATATCAAATTCTTTGAGTCCGGCTTTGTCTGCCGGAGAATCTTTAATCACGGCTGACTCTCCTAAATTCTCCCTGATGATTATGGCGCCATAGTCCACCGGCAGTTTGTTTTTTTCAGCCATTTCTTTTGTCAAAAGCACATATTTTACTCCCAAAAAGGGCATTCTTAATTTCCCGTATTTTTTAACTTCTTCCAGGTCTTTTTTGGCATAATTTATCGGAATGGCAAAGCCAATGTTTTGGGCTCCCATTATAGCCGCGGTATTAATGCCAATAACTTTTCCTTCCATATTGGCCAATGGACCTCCGGAATTTCCAGGATTGATAGCAGCGTCAGTTTGAATAAGACCCCTTAGCTGTTGTAATTCTTGAGTAAAATGGTTTCTGGCTTGAATAAGCCGTGACATTCCAGAAATAATTCCGGCGCTCAAAGTGTCATGGAATTCTCCTAGAGGGTTTCCAACGGCAACCACTTCTTCCCCAAGCTGAATTTTATTTGAGTCGCCAAGTTCCAGATAAGGGAATTTGTCTCCTTTTATTTTTAAAATAGCAATATCATTGATAGGATCACGGGCCAAAATTTTTGCCGGATATTTTTTTTCCGGCTCTAAAAGAACAGTATAGTCAGCTTCCGGGTCAATAACAACGTGGGCTGAGGTTAAAACATATCCATCGCTGGAAATAATAAAACCAGAACCGCCACCAATTTTTGTTGACTCTTTTTTGCCTTCTTTAAATCTTGGCAAAATAACTCCTTCGCCTCCAAAAGGCATAAAATAAAATCCTTCCACTTTCGGCAGGTCTTTGCTGATTATAATAGTGATTACAGCCGGGCAAATCTTTTTGGCAATTTCCACAATTGGTGACTTTACTGGCATATATAACTATTTTATCAACAAAGATTCTTGTCAGCAAGTGGAAAACCTGCTATTCTTAACGTAGGCCCTCGTAGTTCAATGGATAGAACTTCTCACTCCTAAGGAGAAAATGGAAGTTCGATTCTTCCCGAGGGCACCAGCGAGGAATTTGCAAGCGATTTGGTGTCGCCTCGCTCCGCTCGGCGGCCAATTTATATTGAATTTTGGGCGAAAAAATCAGTTGGCGGTTTCGCTCTGGGAAAAGAAAATTTTTTCATTTTACATATGTCATTAAAAGATAATTTCAAAAAATATTTCTCTAAAAAACGTCATATTGCTGCCGTTGTTATCGTTATTTTGCTAACAATCATTGGGCTAAACAATTA
>PEYC01000040.1 GCA_002774555.1 Candidatus Nealsonbacteria bacterium CG08_land_8_20_14_0_20_36_22 | reverse complement strand
ACTTTTTTGTATCAGCCGGTTTTGCTTCAAACCGTTTTCCGCATTCGCTATTAGCACATTGTCTTTTCTCTTGTTTGCGCAAAAAATCATAAATACCATTTTGCCAATTTTTCCTCGCAATTTCAGATTGTCTTTCTTTATATACGATTGAATTATAAAAGCCGTTATTCTTCATATTTTGTATATTTGGTGGGTGTGGTCGGAGTCGAACCGACGGGGCCCTTACGGACAACTGTTTTACAGACAGCTCCCACCCCCTATGGGACTACGCACCCATTTTTAATATCTTACCATAAAATACTTACTTTTCAATAATTTTTGCGTGTTTTTTCCGCCACTCTTCAATTTTTTTGTGGTTGCCTGAAAGCAGAACTTTGGGGACTTGCCATTTAACGCCTTTTTTGGGCTGAAATATTTCTGACCTGGTATATTGTGGATATTCAATAAAACCCTTTGTTTTAGTAATTCTCTCTTTCAGCAACTTTTTTTTGCCCAATACTCCCGGTATTAATCTCGCCACGGTCTCAATCACCACTATTGCCGGCAACTCACCGCCCATTAAAACATAATCCCCTATTGATAACTCCTTATCTGCGATATGTTTTGCCACCCTTTCATCAACTCCTTCGTATCTGCCACAGATAAAAATCAATTGGTCTAATTTACCTAACTGATAAGCTGTCTTCTGGTTGAATTTTTCCCCTCGCGGTGAAAATAAAACAATTTTTGTTTTTCGCTTTGCGCTTTGCGCTTTGCGTTTCAAGGCGGTTACCGCCTTAAAAATCGGCTCTATTTTCATCACCATTCCCAACCCGCCGCCAAATGGCCGGTCATCAACGGTTTTGTGTCTGTCTTTGGTCCATTTTCTTAAATTATGAATATTAATCTTTATTAATTTCTTTTTCTGGGCACGAGCGATTAAGCTCTCTGCAAAATAAGAGCTGAAAATCTCAGGAAAAATTGTAATAATATCAAATTGCATAAATAAACCCCGTTAGAGATTTTTTTGTTTTACATTCCCCTCTTACCCTATAATCTCTAACGGGGTAAACGAAAACGGCGCTACTCATATAATAACACCGTTTTCTAAAATCGTAAACCCCGTTAAATTGCCTTCGGCATTATTTAACTGGGGTAAACTTTTTCAACGTTTAGATTTTCAAATCTTCTAAATCTTCTGAAGATTTCTTTCCTCGAGTAGTAGTTCTGCTACCACCTTCCGGCTCTTCGATCTTTAAGTTTACCCTGGCTTGATTTTTTATGCCAACGATTCTAACTAAAGTCCGAATAGCCCTGGCAGTGGAACCTTCTTTACCGATAATTTGGCCCATATCTTCGGGGTTCACTTTTAAAGAAAGTAGAACCCCCATTTCGTCAACCTTCCTTTCGATTTTCACGTCCTCTGGGTTATCAACAAGGGCTTTAACCAGATACTCAAGAAATTCTCTATCATTTTCTGTTTTTGCCATAAGTCAAACGGTTAATTCTTTAACGTTTACAGTAGCCCGACCTTTCTTCTCTCTTTTTTTAGAGAATCAATCAAATAAAGCTACTATTTTAAATTATAAGTATTATAGAACTAATGTCAAGATGTTTTCGGCTTTTCTTTTTTATTTTTCCCTTTTTTATGTACTGGAATTTTTTTGCCCTCTAAAATATTCTCTTTAACTAATAAATTATAAACGCTGGCTGAGGGTTTGGCTCCCATTGAGAGCCAATATTTAATTCGTTCGGCTTTCAAAACCTTCTGCTTTGTCAAAGGATTCCAAAAACCAACCTCTTCCACAAAACGACCACCCTTTGGAGGCCTGCTTTTCTCTGTAACTATTAACTTGAAAGACGGTTGATTTTTTTTACCGATTCGAAAAAATCTTATAACCAACATAAATTTATATTACCATTCTTTTGTTTTTAGGGCTTGCTTGGCAGCTTCTTCTTCTGCCTCTTGTTTTGATGAACCATCGCCCTTAGCTACCAGGTCCTTTCCAAGAAATACCCCAATAATAAAATGCTTGTTATGATCAGGACCTCGCTCCTTTAAAACCTTATAAACAGGGGTAATACCGACTTTTTCCTGGGACTCTTCTTGGAATTGTGACTTGGCGTCCCTAAAAAGATGTTCTTTAATAATTTTTGATAATTTTTTTATTAGATTTTTCTCAATAAAGTCCTTACAGACCTCTATTCCTTGGTCAAGATACAAAGCTCCAATAAAGGCCTCAAAGGTATTGGCTAATATGTATTGGCGGGCTTTTCCTTTTTCTCGCGATTCTCCTTGAGAAAGTAAAAGAAAATCATTGAACCCTAAGTCCTGGGCTGTTTTCGTCAACATTTTTGCGTTGACCAAAGCTGCCCGCCAACTGGTCAATTCGCCCTCTGATTTTTTTGAATAGCTCTTAAATAAATATTCTGTAACCACCTGTTCTAAAATAGCATCTCCCAAAAATTCTAATCTTTCATTGTGAGAAAGTTTAAAACGAGGATATTCATTTAG
>PEYC01000004.1 GCA_002774555.1 Candidatus Nealsonbacteria bacterium CG08_land_8_20_14_0_20_36_22 | reverse complement strand
AAATATATTTTCTATCAACTCTCTGGCTGTATCCGGAGTTACTAAATCGCCTGGCCGCAATCTTCTGTAAATCTCAACCAAGGCCTCCTCTTGATTTTTGGTAGGATCCCGTTTTAAGGTCTCTTTAAGAGCGTCTCCAAATGTCTCTTTTATTTTTTTATCATCTAAACCAGCCAGGGCCTTCAAGAGAACAGTGGCGGCAACTTTTCTTTTTCTGTCAATTTTAACCCCGATAAATCCTGATGTCTCTGTTTCAAACTCAAGCCAAGCTCCTCTATTAGGAATGATTTTTGCCCCAAATCTATTTTTGCCTCGGCTGAGTTGAACATTAAAAAAGACGCCCGGAGAACGAATAAGTTGGGAAATTGCCACTCTTTCAATTCCATTAACAATAAAAGTCCCCCTTTCTGTCATCAGGGGAAAATCAGCCAAAAATACCTCCTGTTCTTTAGTCTCCCGGGTCTTCAAATTTACCAGTTTTGCCTTAACCCTCAAAGCTGCTTCGTAAGAATCATTATTTACCTTCGCCTCTAGGTCTGTTTTATACTTTGGCTCGTCTAATTTATAATCTAAAAACCAAAGCTCAAGTTCTTTGCCGGCATAGTCCTTAATTGGAAAAATCTCTGAAAAAAGTTCTTTTAATCCCTCTTTTTGAAACCAGGCCCAACTGTTTTTCTGTAAAGAAATTAAATAAGGCAAGGGCAAAGAAACTTTTGATTTTGAGAAATTTTTTGTCTTTATAGTTTGCAAAATAGATAAAAGAGATATTTCAAAAAATAAAATACCTCTGAATTTAGTATCAAATATAAACTAATTTAGATTTTAATCTTTTGCTCGAAGAATGTCAACCCCTATTCTTTAATCGGGGCCTGCGGCGGTTGCTCTTCAATTACTCCTTTTAATGGTTCCTGCCCGGTTTTCAAATTGTTCAAGACCGCTGTTGCTATTGGATGGTCAGGGTTCAAAGCAACTACTCTCTCAAAAATTTTAATAGCGTCATCTCTTCTACCCAGTTTTTCATAAGTTAAGCCCAAAAAGTAAAGAGCATTGGCATAATTTGGATTTAAACTCGTTGTTCTCTCCAGTTCTGTTTTAGCTCTTTCAAAATTTCCTCTCTGATAATAAACTAAGCCCAACTGAAAGGCCAGGCCAATATCATTTGGAGCAAAATCTTTGGTTTTTTCCAATTCCTCGAGCATCTCTGCCTCTTTGCCTTTGGCTTGATAGACCATTGCCATTTGAAAACGAGCTGGAGCATAATCTGTTTTCAATTCAATTGCTTTTTCAAATTTCTCTTGAGCATCTGAAAGCAACTTTTCCCGCTCTCCCTGTTTATCTTGAGTCAGGGTCTCAGCTTCTTTCAAAAGAGAAATTCCTGTTTGGGTTGGAAAATAAGGATTGGTTGGTTCAAGCTGTCCGGCTCTTTCATAAGAAATAACTGCCTGGTCCTTTGTCCCACCAACAACACCAATTAAGCTCTGATAAACAAACCCCTGCACAGACCAATTGACTACATTTTCAGGGTTACGATTAGTAGCTTCTTTGGTAGAATTTACAGCATTGTTGATATAAAACTGAATCTTTTTAATAACTTCTTCTTGAGACAAATCTGCGCTTTTGGCTATTTCATTTATATTCTGAATATAGAGTTGGGATAATTCTTGCCAGTAAAAATCATTCTGGGGAGCTATTTTAACAGCCCTTTCCAACTGCTTTAAGGCCTTCTCATTTTGACCTTGCTGCCATAATTCAATGCCTTTCAAACAACTGACAGAAGCAATATATCTCTGGCCCTCTAAAATAAAAATTCCCAAGCCAAAAATAAAAATTACAGTAAAAGTAAAAGTCAGCCCTAGGGTAAGTAAAGAAGAGGGTTTTAAAATAAATTCTTTTTTAGGAGGAGCAAAAATGACTATTGTGCTGCCGAGTATTAAAAAATAAGTAAAATCTATAGTAAGATTGGAACCATAGAGAAAAAAACCAATACTTAAAACTAGAAAACTGATAAAAACGCCGAATGACGGCAGCCAAAAGTTAGCCGAGGCCCGGTCTCGGACTAATAAAAACCTGATCCCATAAAACACGAAAAATCCGAGCAAAGTCAAAAATGCCAAGACCCCCAAAATTCCATTTGTTCCTAAAATAGTTAAAATCTTAGAACCTGCCCACTCAAATCTTAAATTCCAAAAAAAATCCTGATTAAAGTTAAGGGCTTTATATTTGGAAAAGTTATAAACAAAAGTGCCGGGACCTGTTCCAAAAATAGGGCTCTCTCTCAGGGCCTGCCAAGCAATACTAAAACTCGGCTGCTGTTTTAAGAAAACTTCAACTGGCGGCTGAGCAAAGCCCGGAATCTGAAATCTAAAGAAACTAAACAATAAAGCCAGGACTAAGAAAAATATTGGCAAGACCAGCCAGCGGCCATCAAAAATATCTCTTCTTTGAAAGCCAAAAACAATAATTAAAACAGAGGCCGTGAGCAATAGCCACCAAGCAATCTGAAAATTTATTAATAACAACAAAACAGTTGAAACTACTAGGGCCCCAAAAAAGAAAACCCGGTAATGAATTTTTTTAGCCGCGACCAAACAAATAATAATTAAGGGCAGCAATCCGGCAGCAAAAATGCCTAAATTATTCACTCCGCCAATAGTGTTAAAAGAAGCGGTCTTGGTAAAGCCAATGGGAAGGAAAAACTTGCCAAAAAGCTGCAAAATCCCATAGAGCATTGCCAAAGAACCGGACAATATGAATAAAGCTAAAACATTAAAAATTTCTTTTCTCTCAAAAATATTGCTCAGCAGAAAATAAAACAAAACCAGACCTAATAAACTAAGCAAACTTTCCGAAGTTATTTGAGGCCAGCCCCAAAAACTTCCATAAGGCCACAAAGAGAAAATAGTTGAAAAAAGATAGACCAAAAATAAAACAATGAGCGGCAAATGGATCAAACTCAAACTAAAATTAACTTTGCCGGAAATCAAGACCTTTAAGAACCAGGCAAAAAGAGCAATTAAAACCATCACAATTAACAGGGCCTGTTTGTTAAACTCCAAGACATTGACTGTCCAGGGCAGAAATAAAATCGGCATTAAAAATATTAAAAGCTCAAGAGCAATTTTTGAAACCCTTTCTCCTGTCTCGGCAAAGGAAGAAACTTCTTTGGGAAGTTCTTTAATTTTCGTTGATGTTTTCATAATGATTTAATCTTTTTAATTTATTATTTTCCTGGAGAACGATGCAGACAGCATCAATTCTATAGTTTATCATATTTAAATCCTTTCTGGCAATATAGGCCTGAGCATTTCTAATCAATCTGTGCATCTTGTTTTTATTAATCGCATCTTCTGGTAGGCCAAACTTTTCCCCAATTCTAGTTTTCACTTCCACAAAAACCAAGACATCTTTTTCTCTGCAGATTAAGTCAATCTCTCCATATTTATTCCGGCAATTCTGCTCAATAATCTTGTATCCCTGCTTCTTTAAATAATCATTGGCTATATCTTCTCCAATTTTCCCTAATATTTTATTATTCACAAAAATTTAAAATTTAAAAATCAAAATGGAAAATGACAGTGTAAAATTAAAAATTTTATCATTTTAAATTGTCATTTTGATTTTTGATATTTGCATTTTACATTAACTCTAATTCTCTTTTGAACGATATTGCAGCGCCTCTGCCATATGCGGCACAGCAACTTCTTCTGCGCCTTCCAAATCAGCAATGGTTCTGGCTATTTTTATCATTTTAAAATAAGCCCGGGCAGATAAATTAAAACTTAAACCGGCCTGGCTAAGAATTCTTTTAACCTCTTGGGAAAGAGGACAATATTTTTTAATATGAGTATTCTTCATTTCAGCGTTGGTGAAAATGCCTTCAGCGGAAAATCTTTTTCTTTGAATTTCTCTGGCTTTTATAACCCTTTCTCTTATCTTATTAGATGGCTCCAAAAAATCTCTTAACCCTTGATGCTGGGAAAGTTCTCTAATATCAACTACTGGCACTTCAACGTGCAAATCAATTCTATCCAAAATAGGACCGGAAACTCTTTTTCTGTATTTTCTAATTTCTCTTTCTGTGCAAATACATTTCTTTTTTGGATGATATAAATATCCGCAAGGGCAGGGATTTGAAGAAGCAACTAAAATAAAACGAGCAGGATAGTTAACTTGTGCCTTGCTCCGGGAAATAGTCAATTTGCCGTCTTCCATTGGCTGACGCAGGGCTTCCATCACTGAACGGGGAAACTCGCTAAACTCATCTAAAAACAGAACTCCCCGATGAGCCAAACTTATTTCTCCTGGCCTGGGATTGCTCCCACCGCCAATCAATCCGGCTTGGGAAATGGTATGATGGGGCGACCGAAAAGGACAAATAGTCATTAAAGAACCTTCTGGCGGTATTTGACCAGAAACAGAATAAATTTTGGTAACTTCAAGCGATTCTTCTTCTCCAAGGGCCGGCAAAATTCCGGGAAGAGCCCTAGCTAACATTGTTTTTCCGGAACCGGGACTGCCAAGCATAAAAAGATTATGGCCGCCAGCAGCAGCAATTTCCATGGCTCTTTTTGCCTGTTCCTGACCTAAGACCTCTTTCATGTCAAATTCCGGCTCCTCGCCTCTTCTTACTTGCCCCTGATATTCAGCTGGTTTTACCTGCGTCTTGCCTAACAAATGACTAAACAATTGATAAAGATTCTCTATTGGATATACGTTTACTCCTTTTATAATTGCCGCTTCGTTGGCCGATTGTTTTGGCACAAAGATATTTTCAAATCCTTGTTCTTTAGCAAACAGAGCTAAGAGCAAAGCTCCCCTGGTATGACGGAGGGTTCCGTCCAAAGAAAGTTCACCGAAAAACAAACTATTTTTTGGCAATCCAATTTTTAAAACCTGGGACACGATGCCAACCGCAATCGGCAAATCATAAAAAGAACCTTCCTTCGGCAAATCAGCCGGCGCCAAGTTGACAATAATTCTTCTGAACGGAAACTCAAGGCCTGAATTAATAATGGCTGTTCTAACTCTTTCCCGGCTTTCATCTATTGCCTTACTCGGCAAGCCGACAATTTCAAAAACCGGCAAACCCCGGCTGGCGATATTGACTTCCACGTCTACCCCGATAGTTTCCAAACCTAAATTTGTTGCCGACGGAACCTTTACAAACATGGTTTACAAGTTTCTAATTATTCTAATTTCTAATTATTCTAATTAAATCCTAAATCCCAATTTCTAATGTCTAAAATTTTGGTCATTGGTCATTGGGATTTATTTAGGTTAATTAGGTCAATTAGGTTAATTTTTAATATAGTATTTTCCATTCTCATTAAACACCAGTCCCTTTATTTGCATCAAAGAAACAACGGTTCCAATTTCAGCGGCTGAGATTCCTAATGTCCTGGATAACGCATCTATCTCCATTGATTCTTGTTGCAATTTTTGGATAATTTTCTGCTCAATTAAGGAGTTTACCGAGACCCGGGTCTCGGTTGCTTTAATGGTCAATCTTTTCCCAAAAAAATCCAACACATCGCTCGCTCCAGTTACCACATCTGCGCCTTCTTTTATCAACTGGCAAATTCCTTTAGACAAACTGCTGGTTAAAGGACCAGGCACAGCAAAAACCTTTCTTTTATACTTTTTGGCAAAATTGGCAGTTATTAAAGACCCGCTTTTCTCCCCGGCTTCCACAACCATCACTGCTTTAGATAATCCAGCCACAAGGCGATTTCTTCTGGGATAAGTCCAGAGAGTTGGCAAAAAATTGCCTTCATATTCTGAAATAACTAGGCCCTTATTTTCCAAAATCTCTTGATACAAATCTTTTTGATAATCCGGGTGAATCAAATCAATTCCGCAAGGCATTACTGCAATTGTTCTTCCGCCAACATCTATAGCTGCTTTATGGGAAACTGCATCAATGCCGTACATAAACCCGGAAACAATTGTTATTCCAACAGACGCTATCTCAGAAACCAGTTTTTCAGTAATTTGCCTGCCGTAACTGGTCATTCGGCGTGAACCAACTACTGCCAAACAATTTTCAAAAATCCCTTCCTCCCAATTCCCTTTATAATACAACTGCTTCGGAGCATCCTTGCCGAGTACTTTTAATAATTTGGGGTAGCGGGAATCGCTGATTGGAACTATATTTTCAATATTACTATTTACCACTAATTACTATTTATTTTTCTATTTCTTTTTCTATCTTTAATATATCTCTCTACTGCTTCTTTAGTAGTTAGCCAGTTTCTTCCTTGTTTATGAGCTTCTAATTTTCCTTGTCTGGCTAATAAATTAAGATATTTGGAAGAATAAGGAGTTTGTTTGCTTATTTCAGATAAAGACAAAAACGTCTCCCGCTTTTGTGAAAACGGAGTAAGTGATTTTAAATAAATATCCAAGGAATGCTCTAATGATTGAGCAATAAAATTAACAAATGGGATTAAATTTCCTTTGTCTGCTTGATTTAAAAATCGGTAATACTTTTTTCGGTCGTTTTTTAAAACTATCGCCAAAGGATAACCTTCCTGCATTAAAAGTAAATTCATTACTAACCTGGCAGTTCTGCCGTTTCCGTCAAAAAATGGATGAATATTAACTAATTTGTGGTGAATTAAGGCAGCTAATTCAATGATATGGAGTTTCCTTTTATTTTGCTCCATCCATTTTCTTAATTTTTCCATCTCATTTGGAATATCAATAGCATCTGGAGGAATATGATCAGCTCCAACGATAATAACATTGCTGTTCCTGTATTTCCCAGCCCATTCTTTATCAGTTTCTTGCATTATTAATTTATGTAAATTACGGAGAAAATATTCTGAAATTGTCTGTTTTTTACCTTTTTCAACTAAATCATATAGATATTCTAATGCCTCTTGGTGATTTTTTGCTTCCAAATGATCTTTTAACGGCTTTCCCTTAATAGTAATTCCTTCGTTGATAACTAAAAAGGTTTCTTTTAAAGTTAAACTATTGCCTTCAATTGCATTGGAGTTATAAGTCATTTCTATCTGAAACTGCTCTTGTAATTTTTTTACAGCAGAAAACGGTAAGGGCCTCAGTTTATTCAATTCTTTTAACTTCCTTTCTGTCCTACTTTGCAAATTTTTATTAAGATATTTCATATTGCTTAATTCACTAATATGGTTCATTCTGTTTTTTGTATTATACCATATTAAGACACGGACCTCTAATTGTGAACTTCTAAACTAAGCTCAGCTCAGCTTAGTTTAGCTGATAGGTTGACTACGCCTTATCTTACCTATTTCTCATCTTTCTTTTCCCCTATATACCTCTTGTCTCTTACTCCACCGGAAACTTGGATATGAGCCCTGCTACTTTTTGAAGTATGAGGGCCGCATCATAGACAGATACTTTCCCGTCTCCGGATACATCTGCTTTCTGAATTTGGCCTGAAGTTAAACTAATCAGTCCTACTGCATATTGGGCAGTCAAAGCCGCATCATAAGCAGAGATTTCGCCCTCGTCTGAGACATCGCCAAAGAGAAGAGTTTGAGAGATATATTCATAGGAGCCGGCATCGGGTAAGGCATCGCGGGGATTGCCAAGGATATCGGTTGCCGGGGCATAAGCTGGGTCGCCAAAATTTATCGCAACTGAACCATCAGCAAGATGGTAATCATCGCCACTTGCATTTACAAAAACAGGAGTGGTGCTTTTAAGCTCGGTTGAATTAGTATAGAACTTATATGTTCCACCCTGGCCGTTGGGATTGCCCCCGAAGATGTTGTTTCCGTGATTCACCACCTGTGCTGTAAAACCGCTTTTGTCCTCATCAACAAGAAAAGTCCTGAATATGTTATTGTAGAGATTGGTCACAACGCACCCGCCATAGGAAGCGTGGGTGTGAATTCTCGCTTTACCTCCCACGAAAGACCAAACTGTGTTATTTATTATATCACAATCTGCAACGCCGACGACGATAAGCAGATTGTCGGGACAGTTCATATCGTAAATCAGGTTATTTTCGATTTTAAGGTGCTGCCAAGCATTGGCACCTTCACCACCATAGATACTTATAGCTTGAACGCTCGCATCATTGCAATCGTGAACTTTATTACATCTAATGGTTACATCCGTTATCGAAGCTTCCTTATGCTCAAGGTGCATACCATCAGGATGATAACTTGAGTAATTATTTGGGTCGTCTCCCGCCGCATAGACCCTTGCCACATCGTAAATGTCATTATTTTCGACAGTCAGATAATTTCCCCAAAAATGGAAGGCATCCTCCCCGATATGGTGGATAATGTTGTTTGAAAAAGTGCAGTAATTCCCGCTTCCTCCTATTCCTTCGCCTCCATTCCTGATAATACAACTGTCTATTGTTGTATGATGCCCTGAGCCAAGCTCAACAACAGGGTCATTTGCATTATAACTCGTGCCGCTGATTGTAGAATTCTTTACCTGAACATAATTAGTATAATAAATAAAAACTCGGCCATTCACCGCAAAACCATCAAATATAAGATAAGAACTGCCAGCTTTGCCGGCGTTGGGGTCGTAAGGTTTGTAGTTTCTTATGTTTATTCCAGTAAGTATTGGCGAATGTCCAGTCGCTGCCTTGTAAGTTATCCAATTATTCCTCTCAAAATAATAACTCTCTCGCGGGTTGTCACTAGTGTTTTCCCGAAATATTCCATAACTACCATTTTTAACCCAGACCGTATCGCCTGGCGCAACCATAGGGTCATATCCATCTGGAACATAGCCGGCCTTATAATTTTGTGCTCTCGCTATTGTTTTCCAGGGTTGTGCCTCCGTTCCGGGATTGCTGTCGTTGCCATTTGCCGCATCCAGATAATAGTCGGCTGCCTGAGCAGTTTGGGGCAGGATTAACCACAAGAGAGTTAGGGCCATAACAATATAAAAATAAGTTTTCTTTTTCATAGGTTTATGTTTGATAGTTAGTATGTATTACTTACTACTGAATAGTAAACTCACCGTTTAGTTTGTTATTTGCTGTTACCTCATTTAAGTTGGCTTTAGTAAGGGTCAAAGCACTCTTTGAACCGCTTGAAGCGCCTGATTTGACGCTAAAGATGAGCTTGGCTATTTCTCCTCCGCTTGATGCTAACTCAGTGGAAGAATATAGGGCGATGCGGGCTTGGCCAGCAGTAGAAACATTTGATTCTAAGTTCCAGCTTGAAGTTATACTTCCTTTCTGAACTCCGGTTGCTGTGATTAAACTTTGGTCATAGGTCAAAGTAATATCAATAGCGTAAACCTTTTGAGCCCCTAAACCGCTAACAGTAATTGGCACAGCTATGTTTGTAGCTCCTGCTGCTCCTGAGGCAGAACTAACTGTAACAATTGTTCCTGAAAGTTGAGCAAAATTAGCTGTTATGGTCTTATTGCTGTTCATTGTAATTGTCGCCGGATTGGTTGTTCCTGTAAGATCTCCTGACCAGCTTGAAAATGTATATCCTGCTGCAGCCGTTGCAGTAAGGGTAACTGTTGTGCCTGAAGCATAACTGCTTTGATTGGGATTTTTTGTGACAGAGCCGCTGCCGGTCTGATTAATAGATAAAGTATAGGTGGAAGTTGGCTGGTTAACAGTAATAGTTGCTGTATCCTGAACAGGAGTAACCACATTTCTTTCTACTTTTACTTTAGCTGTATAAGTTCCTGGATTCTGGAAAGAACAGCCATTAGTGAATTCTTTGATTATTGTTGTAATTCCTTTGTATTGACTATCATCAGGAGAATCCCAAGTACCATCATTAGTACAGTCAAACATATAGTTAATGGTGCCTGTTGCTGTTCCTGTTACTGTTGCTTTTAAATCAACCCCTGTTAAAGGAGCTGTACCTGTAAGAGTGTTTTGCCAATTTGACGAATCAACAGATACTTTCAGATCTACATAGAGAGTTATTTCTGGCTGGGGCGTAAGAGGAGTAGGGGTTGGGGTAGGCGTAGGGGTGATTATTGGTGTCGGGCTTGGGGTTTGGGTAGGAATAACACCGGCACGGTATTGTTCTAAGAGTTGATTAATTTTATTTCTGGTTCCTGACCCTACAAATCCTGTTCCTTGAGATAGATTTAAAGGAGTTAAAATATCTTGTTTGTATTCTTCTTGGAATTTAATAACAGATTGTTGGGTTTTAAGTCCAAAATAGATTATTTCATTATTTGGAGAACCTTTTCCTGATATTGATATTTGAGTATCTGGGTCTGAATTTAAGAAGATCTGAAGATATTTTACATCTTGGGATGAAGTTCCATATTTTAAATTAGTAGTAAATGTATATGTTGATGGTATCCTGGATATATCTGGTTTACCTCTCAGCTGAACTAAGATAGTTTGTAATTTCTGGACAACTGCTATTATCTCTTGAATCTTTGCCTGAAGTTCTGGAACGGTCATCTGGGAGATTGGCTTGGATATGGTGGGAAGAGCTGGAAGCTCAATGCCTTCAAGGGACTGGGCCTGGACTCCAAAAGAGAGAGTTATTGAAACTCCGATGATTAGAGCGATGATAGAGAGTTTTATGGTTTTCATAGTTTTTTATTAATTTTTAAACTGTTTGAAATTTAAAAATTATTCTGTTGGCACTGGTTCAGGTTCAGGCTCAGGTTCAGGT
>PEYC01000063.1 GCA_002774555.1 Candidatus Nealsonbacteria bacterium CG08_land_8_20_14_0_20_36_22 | reverse complement strand
TTAGCAAAATTACCCTTCCATAAACAAAAATCACCCTTATTTCTTTTATCTTTTGCTTCATCAATTCGGGAAACCGCGTCCTCTGCTTGTAAGACTGTTCTTTTTGATAACTTTCCATAGTTTTTAAACTTGGAAATATCGTAATAAATCCCATCTTTTATTTGATAGGCGAAACCTTTTTTTAATAATCTTTTAACTTGGGAAATTATTTCTTTAATATGGCTAGTAGCTCTAGCATATTTTGTAACACTATTTATATTTAAAACTTTCATATCTTTTAGATATTCTTTTTCAAATTTCCGAGACAAATCTTTCCAGAAAATTCTTTCTTTTCTTGCCTTGGCTATAATTTTGTCATCAATATCAGTGATATTTTGCAGATAAAAAACATCAAAACCATTCTCTCTTAAATATTTAACAATTACATCAAAAGCAATATAGGTCTTGGCATGACCCAAATGCGCAAAATCA
Source organism: Candidatus Nealsonbacteria bacterium CG08_land_8_20_14_0_20_36_22 (assembly GCA_002774555.1). Classification (GTDB taxonomy): domain Bacteria; phylum Patescibacteriota; class Minisyncoccia; order Minisyncoccales; family GWA2-38-27; genus PEYC01. The sequence goes on along the minus strand of PEYC01000063.1, from coordinate 2,119 downwards.
TATACAGTCGGCCCGCAGACAAAAAAATTCACCCTTTTCTTTTGGAGCTTGCCCTGAGCCTGTCGAAGGGGCCTGAAGATTTCTTTTTTTCTGGTTAGAGTATTATATAGTTTGAGCATTATTTTATTCTATCACAATTTTCATAAAAATCTATTTTATGCTAAAGTGAAACAATAATAAATTAACCCAGTTAATCATATAAAAAAAATTGATGTAGTTTTATCGTTGGTTGCCGGCGAGGGAGTCGTCTTGCTTTTTTGCTGGCTTTTAAAAAATTCGCAATCCAATATTTTATTTCTATACTGGCTCTTACCAGTTTTATTTCCTCTATTAAGTTTGTTTTGTCTCTGGCTCGCTTATCTAATAGGAAAAAAATTTATTTTTGTTTTCCAATTGGCTAAATTTGTTTTAATAGGCGCTTTGTTTGCCGTTTTTGATTTGGCGATTCTTAATATTTTGATGGAGTTTTTCAGCGCCACAGAAGGAGTTAAATATCTGATTTTTGTCACGGTTTCTTTTATCATCGCTACTGCTGTAAAGTATATCGCAGACAAACATTGGGCTTTTGAAAAAAGCGGCAAAGAAAAAATCGGTTCTGAATTCAGTTTATTTTTCATTATTACCTTAATCAGCGCTGGAATCCAAATAGGGCTTGCCCATATTATTGTTAATGTTATAAGGCCTAGTTTCGGAATTAATCCTTTAGTGTGGGGAAATATCGGAAAGATAGGGGGTATCACTGTTGCTTCTGCCTGGAATTTTATCGGCTATAAATTTTTTGTGTTCAAGAAATAATCTATGACTAATTTAGTTTTATATCGTAAATACAGGCCCCAGAGTTTTGCTGAAATTATTGGCCAGGAGCATGTTGTTCAGACCCTGAGCAACGCTATTTCCTCGGGAATGGTCTCCCATGCTTATCTGTTTTCAGGCCCGAGGGGCTCGGGAAAAACTACCACAGCCCGTCTTTTAGCCAAAGCAGTAAATTGTCGTAATCGCCAGGCCAATCAATTTGAACCTTGTGATAAATGTCCATCTTGTTTGGAAATTAAAGAAGGCAGGTCCCTGGATTTAATTGAAATTGACGCTGCTTCCCATCGTGGGATTGATGAAATAAGGGAATTAAGAGATGGCATTAAATTTGCGCCTGCCAAAGAAAAATACAAGGTCTTTATAGTGGATGAAAGCCATCAATTAACAAAAGAAGCAGCCAATGCTTTATTAAAAACTTTAGAGGAGCCGCCCTCTCATGCCATTTTTGTTTTAGCAACCACAGAAATCCATAAAATGATTCCAACCATTATTTCAAGGTGCCAAAGATTTGATTTTAGAAAATTAACTTTTCCTGAAATCATTAAAAGATTAGAAATTGTTTGCCAAAAAGAAAAGGCAAAAATTAATAGAGCAGCCCTGGAAATAATTGCCTTAAACTCCGCCGGTTCTATCAGAGACGCAGAAGGGTTACTGGGTCAGGCACTGACTTTTGCCGGAACCCTTGGTAGAGAGGGAGTGATTAAGGCAGATGAAATAAAGGACTTGCTTGGGTTAGTAGATACGGTCCTAATAAGTAAATTTGTTGATTTTCTTTCAGAAAAAAACAGACAAGGAGCAGTTGGTTTTTTGCAAGATGTTTTTGAAAAAGGTTATGACCCTCAGGAATTTGCCAAGGCCTTAGTTGGTTATTTGCGGCAGGCAATGCTTTTGAAAATAAACCCCAGCGCGATGAATCCAGTCATCATCGGTTTAACCAAAGAAGAGCAGGCAAAGATTCAAAACCAGGCAGAGAAGTTTACTTTTCAAGAACTCCAAAAGGCCCTAAATCTCTTTTTAGATGCTGAAAATAAAATGAAATATTCTTCAATACCCCAGCTTCCTCTGGAATTAGCAATCGTTGACATAATCCCGGAGGAAGGGTAGGGTATAACAGGATATTGCCGGGTCGTCTAATGGTAGGACAGGGCCCTTTGGAGGCTCTAATGAACGTTCGACTCGTTCCCCGGCAGCCAAGTTCTTTTTAGATTTCGGGGCCATAGCTCAGTCGGGGGGTTCGATACCCTCTGGCTTCAGTAAGGCGGTTACCCGCCTTTTTTGTTTAAATATTTGAGGGTGCCGAAAAGAT
>PEYC01000020.1 GCA_002774555.1 Candidatus Nealsonbacteria bacterium CG08_land_8_20_14_0_20_36_22 | reverse complement strand
TTAGCTTTTTTATCAAGCTTTCCCATTTGAATAATTATTTAATATAGCAAGGTTTCTCTGATTAGTCAATATTCAACCTGATTTTTACTTTATTTATGTCTTCTGGAATTTTCTTACTAAAAAAGGGCCAAGATTTTACTTCAATTCTTTCTATGCCTTTCAAATTGTCTAAAAATAATTTAGTTTCTTTGAGTGATTTCCCTAAAAGAGCTTTTTTCAGTCCTTCTTCATCAATATCTGAATAAACTTTGGTCTTAATTTCTAAACCCAGCACCACTTTTTCAAGAAAAGTAGTGCTGGGTAAATTTAAAAGAGAATAATTAACTTCAAGACTCTTTTCTTGAAACTTTTCGCCTTCTTTAATATTTAAACTAATAATTTCTCTGACAAACTCATCAAGCTCTGATTTTTTAAATCCGAGCCCTTCTAATTTTACCTTAACTTGCTCATTAAACGATTCTGCCTCTACCCCTACCTCTATTGAACTCTTGGCTTCAAGAATTTGCTGAGATATTGTCTGTTCCATTAAAACAAAGTCCTCTGGAAGGGTTTCTTTTAGAAATTCTTTCCCCTTATTTTCTGCTTCTTCTACTAAAATATTCTTAGCTTTTTCTAAATCCTCTTTGGTAACTTGAGAAACCTGACCTATAAAGCCACCTACCATAGGAGAAAATGATTTAGCATAAACTGCAGTGTATAAAGGAGAACCCGCTAAGACAGGAAGGGCAAAAGTGGAAGGTTCAATATTATATTCTTCACCCGGCTCTGCGGCTTGAACCTCAACCTCGAGCTTCCCGGGAATAAGCTTGCCTTTTTCGTATGTTGCGCCGGGAATGGTTATTGTTTTTGTTGACCAAAACAACTTCCCGTCTGCTGAGATAAATCGAGAAGGTATTAAACTGCGGGGAGAAACCGAGTATCCGTTATAAACCGTAAGAATACCTCGGGCTTTTTCTTTCTTCAAAAATTTACCTGTAGCGGGAAATTCCCTGGAAGCACTTTTTTGGGTCTCAAAAACCTTAGCTAAGAAGATTCCCTTCTCAAAATCAGATTTTTCTGCCTTAGAATCTATGGTAATTTCTTTTTCTAAAGTTAATAGTTCGGTTGTTGGCCAAATTTCAATCTCTATTTTAGCAAAGAAGAAAAGGCCAAAAACTCCTACTACCAAAACTAAAAGAATTAAAAAAAAGACCGCGCCTTTGGCAGTAGGAGTTTTTAAAGAAGGGTTTTTAAAAATTGTTTTGTCTTGTATCGTTTTATCTTGAAGAGGAATTATGTCGTAAAATTTCTTTGCCATAAAATTGGGCTATTAATAAAGAAGGGGTATATTGGGGAACATTAATTTTATTTGTTGCGTCTTCAATATTGCTTAAGTCCTTGGGATAAAAAACCTTGCTTTCTCCCGGGGTTTCTCTAATCTCCGGCAATAAACTAGCGCCCCCGAATAAGAAAATAGGTGAAGAAAAAATATCCAAACTTTCATACCATGTCCTTTTCTCTTTCAAAAATATCTCTCTAATTCTTTGCTCGCTCTCAGGACTTAATTGCTTGCTCGCATATTTTTCTTTAAAAATTCTGGCCGATTCTATATCAATTCCTAAGGTTTCAGATAGTTTCTGAGTAAAAATTTCACCTCCCTTTTCAAGCTCTCTAAATTGCATTAACTCCTCATTTTTTATTAAAAAAATTTGGCTAATCCTACCTCCAACATCAATAAAGATACCATCTGAAATTTTCTCTCCAAAAACAACGGGCAAAACCTCGGTTAAATGTATTATTTTAGAAACTCTTAATTTTAAACTTTCTAAAATTTTTTGGGCACTTTCAAAATAATATTTTGGCGAAAAAATAACTAAAATTTTAAATTTCAACTCTCTGCCGTTATATCCCTGAACCCATCTTACAGAATATCCATCAACTTTTATATTTAAAATATTGAAAGAAATCCAATTGATATCTTTTGGCAAAATACCAAATTTTTTAAAAAATGTTTGAGAAATTTCCTCTTGGGCTCCTTTAAAAACCTGTTCTAAAATAATTTTTTCTTCCTTTCTCGCTATTTTCTTTTTTGAGTCCTTTTGTCTAAAAGTTTGTTCTATAATTTCTGCCCTTAAGACATCGGGGGGCAAGGTTACTAATGCCGGCATTTTCGCTCTTTCTGAATAAATAATAAAATCTTGCTCAGCTCCGGCGATTGCTTTTAGAATAGCTTTTTTTATTATTTCAGCCGCAAAATCCTGTCCGTTAAAAACGCCATATCTTTCAAAATATTGAGTAGCTGCTCCTAAAATAACGGTCTTGCTATTTTCTTTTCTACAAGCCAAAACTTTCACTGCTTCTGTTCCAACATCCAAAACCAAAAAAGGTCTCTCCTTTTTCTTATAAAAAAAACTAAATCCCATTATTTAATTATATCAAATATTTCTTTTTATTCCAAGACGGCGCGAAGACGGCGGACGCTGGCGCCAGAAGATTCTTCTTTGATGATTTTAAATTTGCCAAGCTCTGAAGTTCTTTTTACGTGGGGGCCACCGCAAATTTCTTGGCTGAAAATCTCGCCGGTTTTGGGATTAAAAATAGTATAAACCTTAACTCTTTCTCCATATTTTTCTCCAAAAACACCCATTGCCCTTTGTTTTTTGGCCTCCTCTAAAGACATCTCTTCCCATTTTACTTCCAAGCCATCTTTAATTTTTTGATTAACCAAATCCTCTACTTTTTTAAGTTCTTCTGGAGTTAATTTAGCTGTATGAGAAAAATCAAAACGTAATCTTTCAGCTGTAATATTACTTCCTCTTTGATAAATATGACTACTTAAAATTTGACGCAAAGCAGCTAAAAGTAAATGGGTGGCAGTATGATATTTCGTTACCTTCTTAGAGTGGTCAGCCAAGCCTCCTTTAAATTTCTTTTCTGAACCCAGACGAGAAAGTTCTTGGTGTTTTTTCAGGGCCTCTTGAAAATCTTTTTCATCTATCTTTATATTTCTTTCTTTACCTAGCTCTTGAGTCAATTCCAAAGGAAAGCCGTAGTTTTGATAAAGATTAAAGGCCTTCTCGCCTGTAATTTTATTATTTTTAGCTAATCTTTCAAACTGCTTTAATCCCCTTTTCAGTGTCTTTCCAAATTTTTCTTCTTCTCTAATTAATTGCTCAAAAATAAAATCTTGATTTTTTTTAAGCTCGGGATAAATTTCAATAATACTTTCGGCAACTTTATGGGTAAAAATATTTTTAATTCCTATTTGCCGGCCGTGTCTAACTGCTCGCCTAATTAACCGACGAAGCACATAACCTCTTTCAACGTTAGATGGTTCAATGTTTTCGGCCAAAATAAAAGTGGCTGCTTTCAAATGGTCGGCGATAATTCTGTAGTGGGTAGTGGGTAGTGGATAGTTTTTTGTGGTTAGTTCTCCTATTTTTTTTATTATTGGTTTGAATAATTCGGTTTCATAAACATTGTCAAATCCTGCCAAAACAGCAATTGTTCTTTCCAGCCCCATTCCAGTATCAACATTTTTTTGTTTTAAGGGCAGATATTTTCCTTCTTTTGTTTTATTAAACTCCATAAAAACATCATTCCAAATCTCAGCATATTTACCGCAAGAACAACCTGGCCGGCAATTAGAATTACATTTCTCTTTTCCAGTGTCATAAAACATTTCGGTGCAAGGACCGCAGGGGCCGGTCTGACCAGCCGGGCCCCACCAATTCTCCTCTTTTGGTAAATAGTAAATTCTTTCTTTTAGAATACCTAATTTCTGCCAAATTTTGGCTGAATCTTTGTCTTCTGGCGCATCCTTATCTCCAGCAAAAACCGTGATGCTCAACTTTCCAGCTGGAATATCAAGCCATTTTTTCTCAGTCAAAAATTCAAAACTCCATTCAATCGCCTCTTTTTTCCAATAATCGCCTAGAGACCAGTTGCCCAGCATCTCAAAAAAAGTTAAATGCCAGTTGTCGCCAATTGAATCAATGTCGCCGGTCCGAACGCATTTCTGAGCGTCAGCTAATCTTTGACCAGCCGGGTGTTTTTCTCCTAATAAAAAAGGGGTGAGGGGATGCATGCCAGCCGTGGTAAAAAGCACGGTTGGATCGTGCTCAGGAATCAAAGAAGCGCCGGGAATTATGGCGTGTCCTTTTTTTTTGAAAAAATCCAAGAATTTTTTCCTCAATTCCTTTGAAGTCATTTTTAAGAATAGCGGTCGGCAACCACTGAGGCGACAAAAGATTCTGGTTTAATTTTCGGCTCAAAGCCATTCCCCAATATAAGACCAGTTAATTCTTTTACCATATCTTTTGTCTGACCGTTTTCGCCGATATCAGCGTGAATATAGCGAAACTGGTAATGAAGTTTTCCATTATCTATCTCTTGAATTTTCTTTTGAAAATCTTCTCTTAAAAACAAAGCTAAATCACAAGACAGCAAAACTTCTTGTAAAATCCTATTTCTCCAATGGATAAATTTTCTGTTTTGAGGCCGAGGATATTTTATTTTTTTAAGAAAAAATCTTCCTCCTTCTCCCACTCTTAAAATCGCCACCACAACAGGAAAGTAGGGGTTTTCGCCCGAGGAAGAATCACAACCTACAATAATGTCATAAAACTTCTCTGGTTTCTCTTGAATATAATTGAGCATCTCATCGAGCACCTCGTTAGCTAATAAATTCCCTCTGGTCGGATTATAGAAATATCCTTGGAAAGTTTTTCTCATTATGGAATATCTTAACAGATTTTTCTAACGAGGTCAACAAATTCCTTTGCCTCTAAAGAGGCTCCTCCAACCAAAAGTCCTTGTAAGCCCGCTTCTTTAATATAGCTTGCTCCATTTTTGCTATTCACGCTCCCGCCATAGAGTATTGGCGTTTTCTGGGCAACAGTCCTATTATAAATTTTTGAAATAATCTTTCTAATCAACAAACCCATCTTTTGGGCTTCTTCTGGGTCGCAGGGCTTACCGGTGCCAATTGCCCAAATTGGTTCGTAAGCAATGCACAATTTTGAATTTTGAATTTTGAATTTTGAAATGTCATTTAGGGCATCTTCAATTTGTTTTTTCAAAATATTTTCGGTCTCTCCCCTATCTCTTTGTTTTTGGGTCTCTCCAATACAGAGAATTGGTATCATTCTGGCCTCAATCACTGACTTTAATTTCTTATTCACCACTTCATCTGTCTCGTTGAAATATCTTCGTCTCTCAGAATGCCCAACAATCACATATTGGCATCCTATGTTTTTAAGCATTGCCGGAGAAACTTCGCCGGTGAAGGCGCCTTTTTTCTCCCAAAAACAATTCTGGGCTCCAAGCCCGACATAAGGAGCTAAGCTCTTTAAATAAATCAAAGGCGGGCAGATAACTGCTTTTGTTTTCTTCACTGAATTAAAAAGCCGTTTAGCCTCTTTTTCTTTTGCTGGATTACACTTCCAGTTTGCTACAATTAATGGTTTCACCCCGTTAGAAATTTTCATAAGATTTTACTAAAAAGTTTGTCCCCCCATTAGAAACCTTAATTAGTAAGGAATTTCTAACGGGACTGCTTTCTTAAATATTCGGCTGCTTTTTCCGGCTCAATAGTGGAAATTTCCATTCTGGTCCCGATTTCAAAACCAGCCGGAATGGCTGTCTTCGGCAAAATTGTCCAATGCCAATGGTAATAACTATTATCTTCTGCAACGCATGGTGCGGTGTGTAAATAAAAATTATAGTTAGGATTATTAAGGCCTTTATAAAGTTTACTTAAGGCCTTTTGGAATGCTTCGGCTAAATTCCATTTTTCTTCTTCTTTTATTTTTTCAAAATAAGTAAGATGTTTTTTAGGAGAAATTATAACTTCAAAAGCTGTTTTGGAAGCAAAAGGACAAACAACCAAAAAACCATTGTTTTCAAAAACAATCCTTTTTTTTATCTTTTTCTCCCATTTGTTCAAACGGCAGTAAATACACTCTCCTACTTTTTCATAATAATTTTTAGACCTATCTAAAGCCGCTTGAAGGTCAATATCAATTAAAGGTGTGGTAATAATTTGAGAATGGGGATGGCTAATTGAGGAACCGGCTTCCCGGCCATGGTTATGAAAAATAGAAATGTGATTGACAAATTTCTTGTCCATCAAATCCAAATATCTTTGCTGGTAAACATCAAAAACTTCTTTGATTTCTTCTATTGAAAATTGGGCGAGCTGCCTTTGGTGGTCAAAAGTTATCACTACTTCGTGAAAACCAACAGCATTCATTTTCTTATGCAATTTTCCTTCCGTTCTTTCGTTTAATTCAGGATAAGGAAGAAAAGCAGGATATTTGTTCGGCACTACAACTGTAGTCCAAGGACCATTGGCCATTTTTCTGCCTTTATTGAAAATAAGAGTTGGTTTTTCCTGTTTAGATAAATTACAAAAAGGACAATCTTTTTTAGAAATTTTCTCTACCACTCTCTTTTCTTGTTTAAATGTCTCCGGCCTCCTTGCTCTGCCTGTGGCTACAACCACCCAATCCCCACCAACCATATCCATTCTCAACTCCGAAGGAAATTTTACAGGGTGAATTTTTTTTGATTTTTTTATCATTTTTTAATTAAACTAAGCTGATATTTTTTAACTTCTTCTGTAATATATTTTTTTATCGCCGGCCAAGTAACTCCAGAATAAATATAAACTCTCTTTCTCCCCTGCTCTTTCTTTTCAGCATCCTCAAAATAAGTTAAGGCAGTAACACAGTTATACTCGTTAAAAACCTCAGGGTATTTTTCCTTAAAAAAACCCAGCACTTTCTTTATTCCGTATCTTCTCATAGCGAAGTACATATCAACAAAATCTCTTTTTTTTCCTCTGGTAATTATTGCTTCTATTTTCATAGCTATAATATCTTCTGCGCTTGTTAATTTAACTGTCTCATAAGAAACCAATGGCCGAATTAACAAATAAGGATACCTGAAAAAGGAAAGATCAGTATCTTTAATTTTCAACCATAAAGTATCTTCAGCGCTTCTTGGCCCCTTTAAATCTTTCTTAAAAACTTTCCGGAATTCTTTCACTATTTTTACGGGGTTGAAATTTTTTTTTGTGTAGAAATCTAAATCCTTTGAAGTTCGATGACCAAATTGCAGGGCAAGAGCTGTACCGCCAGCAAGATAAAAGCCATATTTTTTTAGAAAAGAGAGGTTTCTTAAAATTTTCTTTTGATTCCAATTAAGAATAAAATCTTCCATGATAATTATCTAGTGGTCTTTAGAAGACCTAATTTTTGCCACCTTCTCAAGGTTTCTTTTGATGCCCTTTTTTTCAAAAAATTAAACCATCTTTCCCATTTTTCTGGTTGAGGGTTAAGATTCAAAATAGCCATTTCATAAATAATAGGGTGTATTTTAATCCCGAAAATTTTGGTCCAGAAATTAAGAACCCGAGCATCCCAACAACCACGGCTGGGATTTCTTAAAACATTTTTGATTTCTCTTTTACTATAGGTTTTGAAAAGCCATTTTATCTCTTTGGTTGTTCCCTGATTCAAAACCGCCTCTATGATTAATTTTTTATCATAAGGATTATATAAATCCATCTTGGAAATATCATAAGATGGCAAAAATGACTCCAAAAACTTAGGCAATGTCATATTAGTTTATTCTACCACAAAATCCCCAAAAATAAAATAAAAAAGCTCAAGGGTTAACTTGAGCTATAATTGACTGCGCTGAATGTCGCCTAAGGATGTGGGAGTCCTCCTGGACTATCATCAGAGCCCCAAACGGGGAAACCTGTTATCTTCTCGATGATTTTTCCAATTCCCCAGATGATTAAACAGCCGCCTACCAAAATTCCTATTGCGACCAACGTATCCATAAATTTCTCCTTTCAAAAAAAATTAAACTTTCTATATTTACTTTTTCGTGTACAAACGCAAACTCTTACTGCTTGTATGATAGCATATTATTTCAATTTTGTCAATACCTCATGCCCATTTTTAGTGATAGCTATTGTATGTTCAAAATGGGCGCATAAAGAGCCGTCTCTTGTTTGAAGACCGTAACCGTCCTTGGCCTTTTTTATCTGCCAATCGCCTATTGCGACCATTGGTTCAAGACAAAAAACCATTCCTTCTTTTATTTCCGGCCCGGTTCTTCTTTTCCCGTAATTTAGGATTTGAGGGTCTTCGTGAATTTCTCTGCCAATTCCGTGACCGCATAGTTCCCGAACCACATTATATCCTTGGCTCTCTACATATTTTTGAATAGTATTGCCAATATCACCAAAAGTATTGCCAGGACTAACTTTTTTTATTCCTCTTTTTAAAGCTTTTTTAGTAACCCTGATTAATCTTTGAGCTTCTGGTGAAACTTCCCCGACCGGCACCGTCACCGCCATATCAGTATGAAAACCCTTATACAAAATCCCTAAATCCAAAGAAACAATATCCCCTTTTTTTAATTTTCTGCCAGAAGGCAAACAATGAACCAACTCTTCGTTTATAGAAACGCAGAGAACGGCTGGAAACCCTTGATAGCCCTTAAATGAAGGTTTTGCCCCAAACTTAAAAACAAGGTCTTCAGCGACCTTATCTAAATATTTGGTGGTAATTCCCGGCTCTACCTTCTCTGCGACCTCTTTCATAATTTCCGCCAAAATCCTGCCCCCTTCTTTCATTATCTCAATCTCTTTTTCCGTTTTTATTGAAATCATCTAATTGCTTTTAGTATGTCTTGGAAGACGTCTTCAATTGATTGCTCGCCGTTTATCTCAATAAGTCGGTTTTGTTTTTTATAATAATCAACTACTTCTGTTACCCTTTTGTCATAAAAATCTAATCGGTTATTTATTGCTTTAGAAGAGTCATCCGGTCGAGTAATTAACTCGCCCCCGCATTTATCACACACCTTCAACTTCTTAAATTCTCCAACCCAAGGGATTAATCTTTCACATTTCTTACAAATCCTCCTTTTTATTAAACGATTGAATGCCTCTTCTCTTGATATATCAAGCAATATATTATAAGTATTTTCTTTCCGCTCTAAAAACTCCATAAATTCATCGATGACTTTCGCTTCGTCTAACCGGCGGGGCGAACCATCAAAAAGTATTCCTTGGTTTTCTTTGACATTATAAGCGATTTTATACATCCACAAAGTGGTAGCTAACTCATCAAATGGCAACCCTCCCTCTTTTATAATTTTTTTAATTCGCTTCCCGGTATCTGTATTTGCTTTGGCTAAATCCCTAAATAAGTCGCCAGTATAAACATAAAACAGATTGCCAAAGCGTTCTATTAAAAGTTTGGCTTGGGTTCCCTTGCCCGAACCAGATCTCCCTATTAAAGTGAAATTTAATGGTTTAGAATGTTTCATATTCGCGCATTTGGAGTTGGGCGTTAACTTGACGCATTGTTTCCAAAACAACCGAGACCACGATTAAAAGCGAAGTTCCTCCTATTAGAAAGTTAAAAACATTCGCCACGCCAGTAAGCCCTCCTACAATAGACGGCATCACGGCAATTAAAGCCAAAAACAAAGCTCCAATTAACAAAACCCTGTTTAAAATATAATGAATAAATTTAGCAGTTGATTCCCCTGGCCTAATTCCCGGCACAAACCCACCCATTTTCTGAAGATTTTGAGAAATTGCTTTTGGGTCAAAAGTAACTGCAGTATAAAAATAAGTGAAAAGTACAACCAAGGTAAAATACAAAATTCCTTTAACCCAAGGATTTGCCAAAAAAACAGCTATATTTTGAGCAATATTACCCATAATTCCTCCGGCTTCGCCCAAAAAATTAACGATCATTTCCGGAAAAAGCAAAATAGACATTGCGAAAATTATAGGAATAACCCCGGCCGGGTTAATATTCATTGGCAAATAAGTTGAAACGCCACCATACATCTTATTTCCTCTAACTCTTTTGGCGTAGGAAACCGGAATATTCCGTCTGCCCTCTGTAATTAAAACCACGCCGGTAATAATAACCAAAGCCATTGCAAAGAAAAGCAGATAGTTTGGAATTTTGGCTGGATCCACGCTCACATCCTGATAGGCCTGGAAAACGCTCATTGGAAAACTGGCGATAATGCCAGCAAAAATTAAAAGGGAGACACCGTTGCCAATTCCCTTTTCTGAAATTAATTCTCCCAGCCACATCAAAAAAACAGTACCAGCTGTAATAGTAGAAATTGCGGTTATGGTTTGGAGAAAATTAAAAGGAGGGAAAATTACTGGATTGGGCGGTCTTTGAAACCAGCTGAGCATAGCATAAGATTGAAGAACTGCCAAAGGTATAGTAAGAATTCTTCCATACTGCTCAAATTTTCTTCTGCCAGCTTCTCCTTCTTCTTTATACATCTTCTCCAGCTGAGGAAATATCATTGTTAAAAGCTGTAAAATAATTACGGCGGTAATATAAGGGCCCAATCCCAACATAATGATAGAAAATCTGCTTAAGGCGCCGCCGGTCAAAATACTTAAAAGACCCATCATTTTAAATCTGGCAAAGAACTGCTCCAGATTTTCAGCGTTTATCCCCGGCATTGGAATATTTGCCATTAGTCGAAAAATAGCAAAAACCAGCAAGACAAATAAAATCTTTTTTCGTAAACCGCCTATTTTAAATATTTGAATAAGTTCTTGATACCACATATTCGCTTCGCTCAAATTCAAAATGTAAAATGCAAATCTCAAAATGAAAGTTCAAAATTCAAAATTATTTAATCATTTTGCGTTTTAAATTGTCATTTTGCATTTTGATTTTTGATTTTTAAATTTATCACACCTCCTGACTTCTCAATAGCCCTTTTCGCAGCCTTCGAAACATCACAACCTTCAACAATCAAAGCTTTTTTTATCTCTCCTTTTCCTAAAATCTTAACTTTGGGTATTTCCCCTCTTATTTTACAAATTATTTTCTTTTCAAGCAAGGTCTTAGGATTAACAATCTCTGAATTTTTAAAGTTTTTATCCAAATCCCCGATATTAATAACTGCGACTTCCTTTCGCTGATTCTGAACCCTATATCCTCTTAATTTTGGATATCTTTTTATTAATTCTCTGATAACCGGGGCAAACTTCCTACCAGCTCGGGCCTTCTGACCTTTTATCCCTTTGCCAGAATAAGTACCTTTCTTGCCTCCTCGACCAATCCGTTTTTTCTTCTTTAATTTATGTTTAGGACTTAATTGGTGTAATTGCATACATCATTTTAACATTTAAACATTTTAACATATTAATAAAAATTAAATTTCTTAATGTTAAAATGTTGGTATGTTAAGATGTTAAGATGATTTCAGCTTTTTCAAAGCTGAAATTGTGGCTTTGGTATTGTTGATTTTATTACTTGTCCGGCCTAGCACTTTTGAAGAAATATTCTTAATGCCGGCCAAAGTACAAATAACTCGAACTACCCCGCCAGCAACTAATCCTCTTCCTTCTCTTTGAGGTTTTAACATTATTATGGCTGCTCCAAATTTTGCCTCTACAAGATGAGGAATAGTCTCATTTTTAATTGGAACTTTTATTAAATTTTTCTTAGCTACCTTAGTTGCCTTTTCTATGGACTGAGCGACATCTCGGCCCTTGGCTAAACCAAACCCAACTTGGCCTCGTCTGTCTCCAACTACCACCAGTGCTCTAAATCGAAGACGACGACCGCCGGCTGTCACTCTTGTCACTCTAGCCAAATCCAAAAGCTTTGACTCAAATTCATCTTTTTTATCAAACCCCTTTCTTCTAAATTGTTTATTTTTGCTGAGCATAACTAAAACTTTAGTCCTCCTTCTCTTGCTCCTTCTGCCAGTGCTTTCACCCTGCCGTGATATTTATATCCTCCTCTATCAAAGACTACTTTATTTATTTTTTTGGCGATTGCTTTTTTAGCAATTAGTTCCCCGACTTCGGCAGCTAGGGTCGTCTTTTTATTTTTTCTCTTTTTTATTTCTAAATCGCAAGCTGCAACTAAGGTTTTTCCTTTTTCGTCATTAATTAATTGAGCATAAATATGATTAGAGGATCTAAAAACACAAAACCGAGGAATCTTTCCGGTACCGAAAATCTTCGCCCTTACCCTTTTATGCCGCCTATATCTCTTTTCTTGTTTTTTTAGCATGTTTTTAGGTTTTACCCTCTGTGCTTACGACTTTCTTGCCAACTTTTCGACGGACCTCTTCGCCAACATATCTTATACCTTTGCCTTTATAGGGCTCTGGGGGCCGAATCTTTCTTATTTTAGCTGTCACTTGACCAACGAGCTCTTTATCGTTTCCTGAAACTGTAATAATATTTTTCTCTACAGAAAAATTTATACCTTCAGGTTTTTTGAGCTTGATTGGATGAGAATAACCAACCTGCAAAACTAAATCCTCGCTCTCTAAATTAGCTTTATAGCCGAGACCTTCTATTTGTAATTTCTTTTCGTAACCATCTGTGACGCCTTTTACCATATTAAAAACAAGTGTCCTGGTCAACCCCCAAAAAGCTGCGGTTCTTTTGGTTTCTTTCTTCGGCTCAATAATAATTTCTCTGTCTTTCTTTTCAATTCTAATTTCGGGCCGAACCTCTTTTTGGAGTTCGCCTCTCGGACCTTTTATAATAACTCTACTCCCATCAATTTTTACTTCCACGTTTTCCGGTATTAAAATTGGTTTTTTGCCTATTCTAGACATAATTTATTTTAACATTTACCATATTTCGCAAATCATCTCTCCTCCCAAACCCTTCTTCATTGCCTCTTTATTCGTCATTAGTCCCTTTGAAGTAGAAATTATATTTATCCCATAGCCTTGACGGACAGATTTTAGAGCTTTGGCTGGAGTATAAATCCGCTGACCTGGTTTAGAAATTCTTTTTAAACCAGAAATCACTGGTTTTTTTTCAGAATATTTTAAATTAATTTTAATAATTTTCTCTTCTTTTCTTTTTTTCTTCTCTACTTCTCCGACAAAACCTTCTTTTTCTAAAATTTTAACAATTTCGTATTTAAATTTAGAAAAGGGGAAAACAACCGTTGGATGGAAAACGGCTTGAGCGTTTCTTATTCTATTGAGCATATCGGTGATTGGATCAGTCATAAAAATATTAAAAATTAAATATCAAATATTAAAATTATTTTTTATTTTTAAATTTTGATATGTCATTTTGCATTTTGATTTTTAATTTTTGATTTTTTATTACCAGCTACTTTTCTTTATTCCTGGAATTTCTCCTTTATTTGCCATCTCCCTAAAACATATTCTGCAAAGACCGAATTCTCTCATATGTCCTCTTCTCCGACCACATCTAAAACAACGTCGAATTGTTCTCGTACTATATTTTGGTTTCTTTTTTGACTTTGCAACTTGCGCTTTGGTAGCCATTACTTCATTTAAACATTTAAGCATTTTAACATTTAAACATAATGTTTAAATGTTTGTATGTTTAGATGTTAAGATGATTTTATTGGAAATCCAAGTAATCTTAACAATTCTATGCTTTTTTCACGGTTCTTAGCGGTGGTAACGATGGTTATTTCAAGCCCGAAAATAATCTTAACTCTTTCAGGCGAAATCTCAGGAAAAACAAGATGTTCTTTAACTGGAATGGTAAGGTTGCCGTCTTTATCAAAACATTTCAAGTCAATTCCTCGAAAATCTCGAATCCGAGGAAGAGTAATATAAATCACTCTTTCTAAAAAATCATACATTTTTTTACCTCGTAATGTAATTTTCGCCCCAATTAACATCCCTTCTCTTGTTTTAAATCCCGCAATTGATTTTTTTGACTTAGTGAAAACCGGTCTCTGGCCGCAGATTAAAGCCAAATCATCTAAAATACTCTGGTAAATCCTTTTTTGTTCTTCTGATGTTTTACCAACAATCAACCTGCCGATCCCCGTATTCACTGTTACTTTGGCGAGTTTCGGAACAGCCATAGCGTTCTTATAACCAAACTTCTCCATCATCGCAGCTACCGCTTCTTTTTTATATTTCTCTTTTAACTTAATCATATCTCTTGTTTACACTTTTTGCATATCCTATATTTTTTCTTCCCCTCTATTTTGTATCCCAGTCGGGTTGCTTTCTTGCATTTCTGGCAGATGAACTTTGCATTTGAAATATCCAACGAGACTGGCACTTCAATAATCTGTCCCTTCTCGCCAGACCTTTTTGGTTTTATGTGTTTCTTTCTCAAATTAATCCCCTCAACCACAATCCTTCTTTCCTTCGGAAGAACCTTTATAACCTTACCTCTTCTACTCTTGTCTTTTCCCGAAATTATTAAAACTATATCGCCTTTTTTAATTTTCATAATTTAAAGTATTTCTATACTATATCTGTAGCTAAGTTAACTATTTTTTCAAAATCTTTTTCTTTTAACTCATGAGCTATCGGACCAAAAATTCTTCCGCCTTTTGGATTTTTGCCAATGTCTAAAACTACTACAGCATTATCGTCAAACTTAATATAGGAACCATCTTTTCGGCGATAGGATTTTTTCTGTCTTACGATTACGGCTTTTACTATATCGTGTTTCTTGACTGGTCTCCGCGGCTCAGCTTCTTTAACCGTCCCGACGATAACATCACCAATTTGAGCATATCTCCGGCGAGTACCGCCTAAAACCCGGATACATTGGATTACTTTTGCTCCTGAGTTGTCCGCCACTTTTAACATTGTTCTTGGTTGAATCATATTTTTTTTATCACTCTCCATCTCTTATCTTTGCTGATCGGTCTACTTTCTTCAATAATCACTTTATCTCCCATATTAAACTCTCCTTCATCACAGTGAGCTTTATATTTTTTGTGGACCTTATATCTTTTTTTATATCTGGGATGCTGTTTTATTTTTTCCACCTCAACCACTAGTGTCTTTTGCATTTTATTTGATACTATTGTACCTGTTAATTGTTTTTTTGGCATAGCATTGTGAGAATACGAGCTATATCTTTTTTAATTTGTCTAATTTCTCTAATATTTTTTACTTTTCCTGAAGCCAAATTAAACCGAAGCTGTCTCAGTTTTTCTCGCAAGTTCTGAAGCAATTTTTGAAGTTCGTCTTTAGATTTTTGTTTAAGCTCTTTAGTTTTCATATTATCTTTTAATAAATTTTGTCTTCACAGGTAGTTTGTCGCCTGCTTTTCTAAACGCTTCTTTAGCCTGTTCTTCTGGTATTCCCTCTAGTTCAAAAATAATCCTGCCTGGTTTTATTGGATAAACATAATGGTCAACAGAACCCTTCCCTCCACCCATTGGAACTTCAGTGCCTTTTCTGGTAATGGGTTTATCTGGAAAAATTCTAATCCAAAGTTTCCCCCCTTTTTTAAAGTACCTAATAATCGTTCTTCTAGCAGCTTCAATTTGCCGGCTAGTGATCCATATCGTTCCTAAAGACTTCAAACCATAACTCCCAAAAACAAGATCAATTGAGCGTCTCTCAATGCCTTTTGACCTTCCTTTGTGCCATTTTCTGTGTTTTACCTTTTTTGGCATTAGTATCGCCATAAATTATTCAAATTTTTCGCCTTTATAGAGCCAGACTTTTATTCCTATTGCTCCATAAGTACAAAAGGCCTCTGCTTTTGCATAATCAATATCGGCCCTGATGGTCTGACGAGGAAGACAACCTGTCCCCAGCCAATCTCTCCTGGCAATTTCAGATCCGTTTAAACGTCCTGAAATCTCTATTCTTGCTCCCTGAATCTCTTTATGTTCTCCAAACCTGCTTAAAGCTCTTTTTAAAACCCTTCTGTAAGGAACTCTCTTTTCTATCTGCTGAGCAACCCATTGGGCTGACAAAGCAGCTGAAGTCCATGGGTCTTTAATCTCTCTAATTTCAATTCTTACTTCTCCCCCTTTCTCTTTTTTTATTTTCTTCTCGCCAATTTTGCTTTCTAATTCTTTCCTTAAATTTTCAACTCCTTCCCCTCCTCTTCCAATAATAAGTCCTGGCCTGGCCGTAGAGATTATAATATTTAATTTATTAGAAAATCTTTCAATTTCAATTCTATCTATTCCGATTTCCCCTATTTTTTTTCTTAAAAATTCCCTAATTCTAAAATCTTCTTCCAGGGCTTGGACAGGTTTTTTATAAAACCACCGCGAATCCCAATCAGTTGCCTCTCTCAACCTATATGCTTTTGGGTGAACTTTATGTGTCATAACTAAAAGGCTTTCCGCCTAAAAAATCTTTTT
>PEYC01000012.1 GCA_002774555.1 Candidatus Nealsonbacteria bacterium CG08_land_8_20_14_0_20_36_22 | reverse complement strand
ACGTGGTGCAATTGGCTAGACACACTACCTTGAGGTGGTAGCGCCGCAAGGCATGCGGGTTCGACTCCCGCCGTCCGCACTTTATGGGCGAGTAGCTCAATGGTTAGAGTACGTGCTTTACACGCACGGGGTTACAGGTCCGAGTCCTGTCTCGCCCACTTATGCCGGGGTAGCTCAGTGGTAGAGCACTTCTCTGAAAAAGAAGGGGGTGTGAGTTCGATTCTCACCCCCGGCACACTGAGGAACGAAGTGACGAAGTGCGGGTGTCGTATAGTGGCTATTATATGTGCTTGCCAAGCACAAGATGGCGGTTCGATTCCGCTCACCCGCTCAAAGGCATTGACAAATTCTGTAGATATGCTATCATGGAAGAATCCCGCTCAGGCGAGATTTTAATATGAAAATTTATATTGAAAAAGAAGACCCCTACTTAAGGGTCAAAAAAATCTTGGTTATTTTCATAATGGCTGGACTTTTTACCAGTGGTTTTGGCTTAGGAATGATAAAAATAATTCAGGCAAAAACTGAGGTCCTTCCTGTTCCATCTACTGCCTCAGAATTAGCGACAATTCAGGGAAACTCTTTTTTAGCCGTCTCCAACCCAACAGACCCGGTTATTCCTCCTAAAAAAATAAAAGTGGTTATTACGGCTTATTCCAGCACGCTTTGGGAAACTGACAATACTCCTTTCATCACTGCTTCTGGGAGTGAAGTTAAAGAAGGAATCGTGGCAAACAACCTTTTGCCTTTTGGAACAGAAATCAGAATACCAGAGCTTTACGGTGATAAGGTTTTTGTGGTTGAAGATAGAATGAATTGGAAAAAGGGTTATTATCATATTGATATTTGGTTCCCTGAACACCAGCAAGCAAAAGATTTCGGCGCTACCACAACTTATATTGAAGTTTTGAAGAATTAAAAAATAAACAAAATCCAACCCAAAAACCCGTCCCGCTGAAAGCGGGACGGGTTTTTTATCCTAATATGTGCCGGGGGCGGGACTCCAACCCGCACGGAGATTTCTCTCCACAGGATTTTAAGTCCTGGATGTCTAGCAATTCCATCACCCCGGCAAGTTTTGAGGCCACGGTCGGATTTGCACCGACGTATACTTCTTTTGCAGAGAAGTGCCTTAGCTACTTGGCTACGTGGCCATTATTTCACTTTATCACTTTTTACCACTTTTTACGATTTTTTCAATTGCTCTAAAACCTCTTCTATTCTCGCCGCTTCTTTGGCTTTCTCTTCTTTTTTCAGCCATATTTTGGGAACCGGCCTCATTTTTAACCGCTTGTTAAGCTGCTGCTGAAGATTATAAATTTCTTTATTTAGTATTCTAAAAACCTCTTCTGTTTTACTTTCTGGAATAACAGAAATATAAATTTTTGCCTCGCTTAAATTCGGCAGGGTTTCCACCCGAGTAACAGTTACCAAAACCCCTGAAGGAAAATCAACTTCCCGCAAAAGAATCTTACTTAACTCTTTTTTGATTAAAGCATTAGCTCGGGGAATACGATTACTCATAATTCTCCTTTTATCCTTTCTTTTATATACACCTCAAAAATATCGCCTTCCTCAATCTCTACGTCTCCTTCATATAATATCCCGCATTCTTTCCCCTTCTCCACTTGACCTACTTCATTTTGGTCCCGTTTGAGAGTAACAATTTTTCCAGAACCAACTTTTTCTTCATTTCTGAAAATTTCCAAAGAGGCGCCTTTAAGTATTTTACCTGACACAATCCTTCCTCCAATAATTTGCCTGTTCTTTTCTGTTTTGAAAATTGCCAAAACTTTAACTTTCCCCAAACTCTTTTTTACGGTTTCCGGTTCAACCCTTTTTTCCATCAGCTGCCTGACAGTTTGGGCCAATTCATAAATGAGCTCAAAATTTAAAATTCTCACTCCAGCTCGCAAAGCTAGTTTTCCGGCAATCTGATTGCTCTTAATTCTAAATCCCACAATAACAGCCCTGGCTCCGCTGGCCAATTTCACATCCGATTCATTTATTTCGCCAACTCCTCCTTCTAAAATTCTTAAAACAACTTTCTCCTGAGGAATTTCTTTTAAAATCTCTTCAATTGCTTCCAAGGAACCTAAAACATCGGTTTTTAAAACTAAATTTAAGACCCTCTGTTCTGGTTTAATGTCAAAAACTTGCGACTTTGACCATTTTAAACCTTTGATTTCTTGCTTTGCTTTTTCAATGTTCTCAAAGACCTTAAATTTCTCTCCTACTCCAGGCACTGTTTCAAATCCAAGAACCACAACCGGCATTGAAGGCAAGGCCTGAGCAATCGACTTTGCTTGAAAGTCCTCTATAATTCTAATTTTCCCAAAAGTTGAAGAAGTTCCTAAAACATCTCCCTTTTTTAAAACTCCGTCTTCTAAAATTAAAGTAGCTGTTGGGCCCCGATTCGCATCCAAATAGGACTCAATTACCACGCCTTCAGCCGGTTTTGAAATATCTGCTTTCAAGTCCTCCATTTCAGCAACCAATAAAACCAATTCCAATAATTCTGGAATTCCTTTACCTGTTTTAGCAGAAGTTCCAAGACAGGGTATTTTCCCTCCCATTGACTCTGCCAAAATCCCTTGTTCTGCTAACTCTCTTTTAACTTTCTCCATATTGGTCTCGGGTTTATCTATTTTGTTGATAGC
>PEYC01000058.1 GCA_002774555.1 Candidatus Nealsonbacteria bacterium CG08_land_8_20_14_0_20_36_22 | reverse complement strand
GGCGGTTACCCGCCTTTTTTGTTTAAATATTTGAGGGTGCCGAAAAGATTGCTAAAACCCCAAAAATAAGTTAAAGTGAAAGTAATTGACAATATAAATAATCAAAGTTCCTTGACAACACCTTTTGAAATAGTAAAATAAGATATAGCCGTTTTATTTTCGGTAGCTTTAACTACTTTTACTGAAATAGGTTTATGAAAAGAAAATTAAAACTACATCAGGTAGTTAAAAAGTTAAAAGAGAAGAAAATGAATCTTTTTACCCCTTTAGACTTTAGAAGGGTTTTTGATGTTTCTAATTGGGCTTGCCGGTGGTTTATTAAAATCCATACCAAAGAAGGAGATTTTATAAAGCTTCGCAAGGGACTTTATATGTTGGCCGATCATCCTGTCAATTATTATCTAATAGCAAATCGCCTTTACGAACCATCTTATATTTCTTTTGATGCGGCTTTGTCGTTTTATGGGATTATTCCGGAGACTATTTATACTATTATTTCTGCTACTCCAAAAACCACTCGTGAATGTAAGGTAGAAAATATTCGTTTTGTTTATCATAAACTTAAAAAAGGGACTTATACCGGTTATAAAGCAATAAAACATCAAGATAGCACAATTTTAATTGCCGAAGCAGAAAAGGCCTTAGCCGACTATTTATATTTTATTGAATTAAAGAAGCGAAATTTCTCATACGAAAGGTTAAATTTGAAAAAAATAAAAAAAAGTAAATTGGTGGCTTATGTAAAATTATTCAAACGGCCGAGGATGAATAAATTAATAGAAAAAATTTATGCTGAGTTTAGAAAACCTAAAAGAATTTACTAAAAAATCTCAGACTATTGAGAAAAATATAGTGCGGGAATATGTTCAGCACTTGTTTTTATCATCTTTATATAAATTACCCGAGGCAGAAAAATTATTATTTAAAGGGGGGACAACCTTAAGATTTATTTATGGAAGCCCCCGATTTTCAGAAGACCTAGACTTTACCGGAGAAAATATTTATCACTATCAGATGATAGATGCTCTCTTTATAAATGCGCTTTCAGAAATAGAAAAGCAGGGAATAAAAGTAGATTTTAAAGAAGCAAAACCAACAACAGGGGGTTATTTAGGAATAATCCATTATGAACTCTACGATTTTATGGAGGATATGAAATTCGAAATTTCCCTAAGAAAAAATAGAAAATCAGCTAAAGAAATCACGACTATTGTAAACGATTATACTCCTGCCTATACTATTGTTTCTTTATCAGGAGCAGAAATCGTTAGAGGGAAAACAGCGGCCTTGCTTGAACGGAAAAAACCCAGAGATTATTATGATATCTATTTCTTGCTTCGGCACCCTCAGCTTCATAAATTTACAGAAAAAACTCGGCTAAAGAAAATTCTGGAGAATTTAGAGAAAGAGAAAATAAATTTTAAACAGGAGCTTTCTGTTTTGCTTCCAGTTAGCCATCAAATGATTTTGAAAGATTTCAAACAGAATCTCATAAACGAACTCAACAGGCAGTTATAAAAAATTGATTTAAAACTATGGCGAAAATAAAAAACCTGCCCCACTTGTGTTTGCTCCGACTAACTTTGAAATTCTGTCAAAATTAAAGTAAAATAAAAAATAATACTGCAAATATGCCTAAATTCACTCTTTTTGAGATATTTATAATAGTCCATCTTATAATGGATTTTATTTTCCAGAGAAGCTGGGAAGCAACCAGAAAAAGCAAGGACTGGCTGGCCCTTGCTTTTCATTGTTTTGTTTATACCATTGGTTTTATTCCTGTATTTTGGTTTTTGAAGATTAGTTTCTGGTGGCTGATATTGCTTTTTCTTTCCCATTTTGTTATTGATAACCAAAAATTTGTCCGCTGGCTTTTGGAAGAATTCAAGGGATATAAACAAATTGAAAGCGATAAGTCCCTCTGGACAATGCTATTAATAGGAGTTGACCAAACTCTCCACCTTATCATCTTGTTAATAATAACTAGCTTCGCCTAAAAGAAGGTCCGTCTTGACGCCGGAGAGCCCCGACCTCATTCGTATGTGCCTATTCGTTAAGGCTATTCGTATACCAGAGGTCGGGGCTCTTTTATCTTTTCCCTTGAATTCCCCTCAAAATTAAAGTAAAATAGGGCATATGAAGGGATTTAAAATAAAAGATTTGCCAAAAATTGATAGGCCCAGAGAAAAATTAAAGTAGATTTATGATAAAGCTACAAAAAGATTGGCTGAATTTCAACAGGAACGAGGAGTAGATTTTCAAACTGCATGGTCACATAGAGACATGAAAAGAAATAAAGAAATATATGCAACGGCCATGGCCGCGTTGTGTATACAACAAGATGCCGCCGAAAAGTATGGGTGGTGGTTTACTAAACCACTCCAAGACCCACCAGACGGGATAATTGGTGCCATTGTTGAAGACAAAACTATGGGAGGAAATATTATAACTATACGCGAGATCGAAGTGGTTGAGTATATTGAAGGATCTCTGTTAAAAACAATTCGGGATAAATTAAAAAATAAATCCTATGAGCCGAACACTATACTTGTTTGCTTACTATCGCCTAAAACTAGCGAGGTTTTTAACTTCCCAACTTTATCGGAACAGTTAAAGAAAATTGAGCTTCCACTATCACATATTTTTTTAACTTT
>PEYC01000046.1 GCA_002774555.1 Candidatus Nealsonbacteria bacterium CG08_land_8_20_14_0_20_36_22 | reverse complement strand
TAGGCAGTGGTAAAGTTGGTAATTTTTTTTCAGTGGGTGGATAAACAAATTTCACTTTATTACTTTCTATGTCAAGGATTTTCACAAGTACTTTCACTTCCCGGCCTTTCTTTGAAGCCTGATTCACTGCTAGCTGGATTGCCAGAGCTGTTGCTGAATCAATTTTATCAGCAATATCAATAGCTACCGGAGCAGCACCTAACACAACGGCAGTTACTGCAACAACCTTTGAAAGACCCGGCGGTATATTAAGCCCTATTCCTCCATCTATGGGTGTTCTAAAGATTATTTTATCGTCAGTCCAACTGGGTATATCCAGTTTATGAATTGGAGAAATCCCAAACAATAAACAGGGAATAAGTGGATTGGTTGGTCGATGGAAGCCAAAATTCTTGCCGGTTAATATTACTTCACTAGACAAAAAAACATTTTTGCCTATATAACCTGTAGAAGGATTTATATTATCTATAACCGGCGGAAGATAAGTAAAGGGGAATTCATTACTCTTGCCTACCGTTACCATTACTGTTCCTTTTCCTTCTGGCGCTTCAACAACAATTTCCGTGTCGGTCCTAGGGGAAATTATTTCCGCATATGCCCCACCAATAACACCTCCAACCCCGGTATCGAAATATACCGGACTGAAAGTAGTTATCGGCATTTGGGCTAAATCAAAGTTCTTCCCAACTATTTTTACTTTAATTCCAAATGACCCTGAGTTGGGATCTATTTTTTCAATAATTGGTTTCTCCTGTTTCAATCCTAACTTACCTTTAATTTTCTCAATTTCCTTTCTTACGAAGAAAGCATCTGTTGGCTTTACAATCATCCCGATAAACATCCCGAAAATCATTAACTTTTTCATTTCTTGCTCCTTTCAATCAATATTTCTTGTTGGTTTAATTTTCTAAACAATCATTATTCAGTTTTCAAATTACTACTTTCTTTATATTCTAATTTATAGTTCTTGTCAATTATATGAAAAGATGGAAAATTTCTTCCCAAAAAAAATAAGGGCTGGAAAATCCAGCCCTTTGATTTTAATTTTGTCTCGTTAGCCGCACCAGACCATCTTTAAGTTTAAAGACGATGTTGCTTCCTTCAAGTCGGCCGTCAGTGAAATCAGTTTTCTTTTCACCTTTGTAAATCTGGACAGCTCCGTTTTCAATTTTCCATTTCTCTTCAAGAAGTCCTGACATTGAAAAAGTAGCATCTTTTTGGAGTTTCAGGCCAAATGATTGGTTTTCAGGAGAAAAATAATCACTCCAAACAACAATCCATTCCGGGCCTTTTCTAAGCATTTCTGCTTCTTCTTTTTTGAGGATTTTCTCAGTCTGCCAGGCAAGAACATCATCAACCTGCCAATTAACTATTGCCCTGGCTAAGAGCTTCCCGCTTCCTACTTTCTTACTTCCCTCAAAGAGGTTTATCTGTTCACCCTGAACTACCCATCTGCCAGAATAGCTCCCAATTATAGTGCCATCTTCTTGGAAATTCATTAGCCCGGGCTCTCTGCCCAAAATCTTTCCCTGAGAATCAATCTCCTCAAGAATGTATTTGCCTGGGATGTTTACTTCTGCTATGTTTGCTTCTGAAATTTCTGTGCTCGGAATAGTTATCTCTGTTGTTTCTTTAGAAACTACTTGCGTTTTTTTCTCTTGCTTTCCAGCTGTCCACGAAGGGCCCCAGTTTTGTCCTTCTGTATTGCCGATAATCTTTCTTCCTAAGGAGCCGTTTATATCCATTATATAGATCCCACCTTTGTAAGAAAAAGCAATCCATTTCCCGTCTGGTGAAAAACAAGGGTCTTTCCCAAATTTGTTCGTTAACCATACAGTTATTTCCCTTCTCGGGTCTATAGCTCCAATTGCTTCTCCCTCAGCCAAGCCCACGTTGTCGGCCCACAAATTTGGAAGGTAGAAAACGACTGCTTCTCCTGAAGGTGACCAAGAAAATCCTGCCGGACTATAAAGTCCAATATTGACTCGTCTTCCTCCGGTTCCGTCTGAGTTCATCATCCACATTTGAGTTGTTTTCCCATGCAATGAGTTAAGTTCGCCGAAAGCGATTTTCCCCCCATCAGGTGATACTGCCGGATCAATACCAAAGCCTTTCCATAACAAGGTTCGATTAGTACCATCTTCGTTCATAGTAAAAATGCCCAATACCGGTCTATTATCGTATGTACCGGCTACGGAACAAAAGGCAATTTTTAAACCGTCAGGAAACCACGCAGGACTTACGCTCATCTTATCGTCTGTAAGCTTTCTCAGGTTACTTCCATCAGCGTCCATAACATAAATACTCCAGTTGCCGCTTCGCTTGGATTCAAAGACAATCCTGTTTCCATCTGGTGACCAAGCCGGAGAACTATCATCAGCTGGATTGTTTGTAAGATTAATCTGATTTCTTCCATTGGCTTCCATTACATATATCTCTTGATTTCTGTCGCGGTTAGAAACAAATGCCATCAGTCCTTTCTCATGCGGAAAAGCCTTCCATTTCTCGCCGTCTCGGCTTCCAATGTAGCCGCCTTCAAATTCCATTTGGTCAGCTGGTTTTAAACCCAAACTTTGGTATGGTTCGCTAATTGGGAATCCCAACCAGCTTGTTTCAACTCCTAAGGCAGAGTAGGCATTAGCTATGGCTCCAGAGATTTTAGAAACCTGACCTGCTTTTTCACCTTCAGTGATTAGACAAATAAACCCGCCTTCAAATCGTTGAGCCCGGCCAGTGGTGTCAAATCCTTGAGCGCCAGAAGTAACCTCTATTTCATCGCTTACAGGGAAACCTAAGGGACCTTTTATGAAATTCTCCTCTTTCAATTTCTTATAGATTTTCCCCATAACAATCAAGGTCTGACCAGCTCGCGAAGTTATCATCCCATTTTCAAAAGTACCATAAACACCTTTCGTCCCAAAACTCGACTCCCAGGATTTTAGGTCATCAGTCGGGGGACCTAAATTACGGTAAATTTCTGGTTCTTGGTATTTCTTTAAGACAGCTCCGTGTAAGACATAAGCGCTTGAAGCACGCTTTTGCTTGTCCCAAATAATAACGGACATTGGAAACTCTTGGACAAGTGCATCAAATTCATCTTTTGACTTATCTCCCCCAGCAAGCCAGTGGGGTAAACCCTTTGGGTCTCCCAGAGCCTGGCGGCCTCCATTTCGTTGATAGGCCTCAATGAAAATTTTCTCATTTGCTCCCTGGCCTACCCTAGGAGGCAGATTTTTCTCTGAAATTGGCCACAATTTAAGAACAGTCTGACCAGAAGAGCAATCCTGATAGAATACTAACATCGTTACTGGTTGAGAAACTTCCTGACCTCGAAGAGGCTCGAGAGAAAGACGAACCTTCTCTTTAGATAACCCATTAATTTCTTGAATAACCGGCTTTCCGATTGGAGAAATTCTACCATCTTTAAACTGAACTGCCGACTGAACAGCACCTTTTAATTCGTTATATTCTTTGTTCTCAATGGTCAACTCAAGAGCCCAAGTATAAAGGTCTGGAACAATCCCATTAATAGTAAAAAAGAGAAATTTTCCGACTTGAGTTGATTTTCCTATCTGCGAAATGGTTTCTCTAAAATCTGCTTTAAATAATGGTTTAACTAATTTCAGTTTCTTGAAAGCTATCTTTTCAGTGTTTTCTATTTGAATTGTTTCAATCGGCGCTACTTTCGGCATTGTTATGCTGGCTGTTTTAGCATAAGTGAAATCTATTGGAAGTAAGTGAAACGGAAAATCGTCGTAAGGAGTAATATCAAGCTGACAATAATAGTTGTTTTGATGGTCATCAGCCAAAGTTATTGCTAAAGGTTCAATTTCAGCACCGGTCTTTCTAACCTTTGTAATGGCGAAATTCAAATTTGTTCTGCTCGGTTCACGCTCCACTGAACCAAGAGCAACCGAAAAATCTCCAACTTGAAACACACCCCGAGAAAATACAACTTTAAGAATTGCTGTCTTTTTCTCTGGCACTACTTTTTCAAATGGAGTATCTTTCGTTGGTATATCTCCGCCATCCAACTTCTGATATTTCTCAACTTTCCCAAAAGGACTGGTTAAAATCATTTCATTTCCAGAAGGAGATATTTCAGCATCAATTGGTCCAAACAAGGCCAGATTCATTCTTACCCTTTTTTCGTCAAGAAACCTGTAATCTCCGGGCAGTCCTTTTTCTTCTTTCTTATCAATGTCCTTAAGATCATAAATGAGCACTCTTTCGTCTTTTAAAAACTCAATAATTTGAGGTTCTTTTTCTGTTTCTACTTGTTGCCATTTGCCAACTATGCTCTTTGCTTCTTTTTCTCTAACTTCTTTTTTCTCCTCATTTTCATTTTTTCCGCAACCCATCAAGCCAAACAAAACTATCATTGCTCCCAAAACAATCATTATTTTTCTTGTTGTCTTCATTTTTTTCTCCTTTCGTTTCAATCAATCTTTTCATTTCTTTTCTTTACAGTCCAAACAATATTTTTAAGTTGCTATTTTATTTATATTTTATTTCGAAACTCTTGTCAACAAAAAAAACAGTTTTTTAAAAAACTGCCGATTAAAAAAATAGATAATTAAAGTTTTAAAGTTTATCCCAATCTTGTTTACCAACCCCAGCCTGTCTAAGAATTTCGTTAACTAATCCAGGACTAATATCACCTTTGTGTTTTGATGGAATGTGAACTTTGAGTACCCCTTTTTTCATAAATAAATGTTTCCCGCCGCTGTAAGGACCTTCGAAGCCAAGTTTCCGGAAGTTCTGGACAAGTTTTCTCCAGGATATTACCTTAGGCATATACTTTTTGTCTCTTTTTAATAAACGGGAAGTCAGGAATGGTATCACCATCTCGTAATTTTAAAATTAGCCATTCTTCCAGAACCTCGCGGAGAGTTTCTCGACATTTTTCTAAAGTTTTTTCTGAAGCCCAAACACCTTGAAGACTTGGGATTCGACCGAAATAGGTTCCATCGTCAAGAATTTTATATTGAGCCTGAGCCAGTTTTTGTAGAATATAAGTAGTAAGCATATTGGCTTGGATTAATCTTAATCCTTAATTTTCATTATAAGCCGGGAAAGAAAAGTGTCAAGCGGAAAAGAAAAATAAAAGGGCTGGAAGCTTCAGCCCTTTATTAATTTGGTTTTTTGATCTTTCCACTAATAACTGTCAGTTTTGTAGCAATGGTTTTAGTAAGTTTTTCTTTGGTTTCCGTAAAAATTTCACTTTCCCCGGTTGGTCTAGTTAAAACAACGATAAGCTCTCCTTCAATTTTAATGGATTGCGGCCACCAGGTTAAATCAAATTCTTTACAAGAAAAATACTCCGGTAGGACAAAAGTAGTTTTTCTTACATCTGAAGGAGATGTTTTGTTAAATCCTGGTTTTTCATACAAGATTACTTTCCAACCCTTATCTTTTGTTAAGAAACTGCCAATCTGAAATGGTCTAATAGATGATGGATTTAATCCTTCTTCTACTTTTGCATGCTCGACCAGGAATACTCCAGCAGTATATTGAGGATATTCGCAGATAATCTGAGACTTACCTTTATATCCTTCTTTTTCATAAAGAATTGCTCCATACAGCCTCGTATAATCAGCTTCTCCGACTCGTTCAATGGTTTCTAAAATTATTCACTTTTCAAGGTTCAATTTCCCGCTGAGAAACGCTCTCAGCGAACTAATTCTAATTTAACAAACCCAAACATTTTTGTCAAATTTCTCTGCCCAATTTTTCATTAATAATACATTTCTTCTATTGCTTGCTGATAGTGTTTTTCAATGAGTTGACGCCGGAGTTTTAAAGTTGGGGTTAATTCTTCTCTTTCTTGAGAAAATTCATCCACTATTAATTTAAATCTAACAATATCTTCAAAATGGGAAAAATTTCTGTTAATCAGTTCTATTCTTTCTCTAAATAAATCAAGCATTTCTGGTGATTTGACAAGTTCTTCCGGGGCCTTAACCAACAGGTTTTTTGCTTTTAAAAAGTTTTTAACCTCTCCCCAGTCAGGCACAATTAAAGCAGAGATAAATTTTCTGTTATGTCCAATAACCATTGACTGCGAAACATAAGGGTCATGATTTATTTCTTTTTCAATCACCTCTGGCCAGATATTTTTACCGCCAGAAGTGACGAGCATTTCTTTTTTTCTGCCGATTACTGTTAAAAAGCCCTCCTGGTCAATAAAACCAAGGTCCCCGGTGTGAAACCAGTTGTCTTTGTTTATTGCCTTTTGAGTTTCAGTTAAATCCTTATAATAACCCTTCATTAAACTTGGCCCTTGTATTAAAATTTCTTTTTCCGGAGAAATTTTAACTTTAATATTATCAAGAGTTTTACCTACGGTGCCGAATTTGAAATCGTTTTCCTGATTAACAGAGATTACCGGCGATGTCTCGGTTAAACCATACCCTTCTAAAATTAAAATGCCGATTTTCAAAAAAAATTTGGCGATTTTTTTATTAAGCGAAGCGCCGCCGGAAACCGTTAGGCGCAATCTTCCGCCTAATTGGTTCCTGATTTTTTTAAATATTAAATGGTCAGCCAGCCAATGGCTAAATCCGCTGCTTTTCCTTTTTAAAGCCCAGTGAAAAAGATTTTGCTTAAAAACAGAAGAAGATGCTATTTTATCCTGAATAACATCGTAAAACTTTTCAAATATCCGGGGAACAGAAATTAAAATTGTCGGTTTTGTCTCTTTGAGATTTTGAGAAAGTTTTTTAATATTTTCAGCATAGGCAATGCTAGCGCCTGTTAATAGAGGGACATAATATCCGGCCAGTCGCTCCAGAACATGGGATAAAGGCAGAAAAGATAAAAACAGATCGCTGGTTTTAATCGGAACCGCTCTTTTCACTGCTTCAACATTTTCCAAAAGGTTTCTATGGCTAAGCATTACTCCTTTTGGATTCCCGGTGGTGCCGGATGTGTAAATTATAGTGCAGACATCTTCTGAATTTAAATTTTTCGGAACAAAATCCTTAAACTCCGCCTGAGCAACCAAATCGTCCCAGTTTAATATTTTTTTGTCAGAGACCTTTTTAAGGTCATCGTTTAATTTTTCAACATAAATAATTTTTTCCAAAAAAGGCAGTTCTTTTTGAAAAAGCAGAATTTTTAGCAGTAAATCCGTACTGGCAACAACCACTGCCTTGGCTTCAGAATGATTTAAAACATTAGAAATCGCTTTGGGATTAAAAGTTGTATGTAAAGGAACGGTGATAGCGCCGATTGACATTATTCCCAAATCAGCAATAGCCCATTCTGGTCTATTTTCAGAAAGAATCGCCACTTTTTCTCCTTTTTGAATCCCTAATCCCAAAAGGGTCTGGCTAAAAATTTTTACTTTTTTAGCCACTTGTTCAAAGGTGTAAGAAAAATAAACTCCGCTTTCTTTTGTTAAAAGAGCTGGTTTTTGGGAAAATTTCTCCGCTGTTTGGAAAAATATCTCTGGAATTGTTTTCATTTTAGGTTATCTCTTTAATAAAGTTATAAATTCTTTCAAATAATTCCTGACGTCTCTCGCTGTTTATTACCAAATGACGGCTACAGTTAACCCAATGAATCGCCTTATATTGAGAACCAAGATGCTGATGAATATAAATTGTGCTTTTTGGATTAACAACAAAATCAACGTTGGCATGAATAATTAAAGTAGGAACTTTAATTTCTCTTAGGCCTGGGATTGTTTCTTTTTTGATAAACTTGAAAAACTCTCTTAAGCTTTTTATCGGGATAAGAGGATAGGTTACTTCATCAGCCATATCCGTATAATCTAATCTATAAGCCATTGCCGGCTTGCGATAATATTCTTTAAGCCATCCATATAAATAAAGCCGAAGTTTAATAAACCACTGAAATCTTAGCATTATCGGCGTGCCTAAAGAAATTACTCCTATTAAAGAATCATTCTGAAACTCTTTTGCCAGATAAAAAGCAAGATTCCCGCCAAAAGAGTTACCAATAATTATTATTTTCTGAACTTTTTTCTGCAGTGTCAGATAGGCCTCTTTTACTGAATTTTTCCAATCGTCGGTAGTTGTTTTTGCTAAGTCCTCCGGACAAGTGCCGTGACCGGCAATTAAAGGAGCAAAAATAGTAAAGCCATTTGAAGCCAGATATTCTCCTAATTCTCTGAACTGATAAGGGGTGCTGGTAAAACCGTGCAAAAGCAAAATGCCGGTTTTTGAGTTTTTGTCAATTAAAAAGGGTTGTCCGCCTTTGATTCCTAATTTGCCAATGTTTGTTTTTCTCATCTTATTACTTTAGAATAGGCCTTAATAAAACGTGCGGTATCTTTAAGGGTTCCAATGCTAACCCTTATTGTGCCTTCAATGTCTGGTTCCTTTCTTTGTCTAACTAATATACCTTCTGATTTTAAAATCTCCAGAGCTCTTTCCTGATTTTCTGGTCTAACCAAAAGAAAATTAGCTTTGCTTGGCCAAAATTTTACTTTATTTTCTTTAAAGAATTTCTCTAGTTTTGGCTTTGATTTTTCCATAACTTCTTTCACATATCTTTCCATATAATCCAAATCCTCTAAAGCAGCTGAAATTGCCTTTTTTGCAAACATATTAACATCATAAGGACCTCTGATTTTCATTAACTCCTTAATATTTTTCTCTTGGCTTAAAATATAACCTGGTCTCGTGGAGACTAACCCAAATGTCTTTGAAAAAGTTCTGGTAATAAAAAGATTATCAAAATCTTTAATAAAATCTTTAGCGGTAATTTTAGAAAATTCAAAATAGGCCTCATCGTGCAAAACAGCAATATTTTTTACTTTTGCCTTCTTTAAAATTTTTAAAACGTCTTTTTTAGAAATAGCTGTGCCAGTGGGGTTATTTGGGTTGGCGATAATAAGGAGTTTAGCTCCTTTCTTAATTAAACCCAAAACCTCTTCCAGAGGAAAAGATAGGTCTTTTTTATAAACAGGTTTTAAAATCTCTGCTCCCTGAATTTCAGCTGATTGGTAATACATTGCAAAACTCGGACTCGGGATTATAATTTTATCCCTGTCTTTAACCAAGGCCCGGCAAATCACATCAATTCCCTGGTCAGAACCATTGGTAACCATAGCTTGTTCGGGTTTAACTCCGGTATATTTTGCAATTTTTGCTTCTAAGTCCCCGTATTCTGGATAAACCTGAAGCCGGCCGGAATCTACAAACTCTTTTAGGGCTTTCTTAACCTTCTGGCTCGGTTCAATAGTCATTTCATTGAAATCCAACAAAAGATAACCACCCGAAGCTCTTCCTTCCAAAGGTGGATTGTAAGCACTCATTTTTTTAATATTTTCTCTAAATCTAACCATAATTCTAAACTAAATTTAGTATATCAGTTTTTTTTCTAAAGTAAAGCTCTCTTTGGTTGCTTTTTTTAGTAAAGGCATTGCTTTTTTTCTTGTTTTATGTTATTGATAATAGTAGTTTAGGAAACTAAATATAGCTCTTTAACTTATTAATTCAAGGAGGCAAATATGTCTAACCAAGAAACCAAAAAAACAATCAGTATTCTTGGAGCTGGCTCCATGGGAACAGCCATTGCTTTTTTAATCGGCACAGAAAGAGATTGGAAAGTGAAATTATGGGGTAGAGATACAAAGCTTCTTTCTGAGATTAAGGAAACCCGAGAAAATAAAAAATACTTACCTAGAATCAGGCTTCCAGGGAGAGTTTTAGCTACCTCGGATTTGGAAGAAGCAATTAAAGATTCTGACTTGATTGCCTTAACTGTTCCATCTTTTGCTGTAAGAGAAATGTCAGAGCGGATTTCTATTTTTAAAAGAAATCTACCACCCCTCTTGATGATTTCTAAGGGCATGGAAAAAGAAACCTGTCTTTTTCCATTTCAGATTGTTGAAGAAATTCTTAAGACAAAAGAAATCCTACATCTAACTGGAGTAGGATATGCTAAAGAAATCGCAAAACAAAATCCAGTAACTGAAGTATTGGTTGCAAGGCAAAGAGAGTTACTCTGTTTCAAAAATCTTTTTCAAACTCGGAATATCCGAATTGAAACCAGCGATGATTTGCTGGGAGCTCAATTAGGAGGAGCCTTGAAAAATGTGATGGTCATTGGAATAGGAATGGCTGAATGCCTTGAACAAAAACCGGAAATTAAAGCAGGGCTTATTTCTCTTGGCGTCAAAGAAATGATTGAGTTAGGAAAAGTAATGGGAGCCAAAGAAGAAACTTTTGAAGGACCGGCTGGAAGAGGTGATTTAGAACTTTCCTCAAGTCACTCCAGCCGAAATTACCAACTGGGTAGAGATATCTTTCTTCAAGGTATCAAAGAGGTTGAAAAAAGATTACAGCAACAAAGAAAAACTGTAGAAGGACTCCATACTGCCTGGTCATCTTACAAACTAGCTCAAAAGTACGGCCTAGAATTGCCTTTGGTTGAATGGGTTTACAGAGTAATTTATGAAAAAGAAAATCCCAAGGAAATCGCTGAAAAATTAATGGGATTGGTTAAACAAACTCACTAAAAAGGAGAATAAAGAACCGGAAAATATCGGCTCGGAAAACCACATTTTGTAAAAGAAAATTTTTCATATATATTAGAGATTTCATTGGAATGTCTGTTGAATTCGCCCCCAAAAACTTGACAAATCTGAAATAGTATGCTACCATACCAGTGGAAAGAGAAAAAGGGAATTCTTTCTAAAGCACCTTGAAATTCCCTTCTCGCTTCCAAATATTCACTAGAAAGGAGGTGATAAAATGGACGAGAAAAGGAAGGGCGAAATTGCTTTGGTTCTTCTGAAGTACCGGATGGGTCGGGAAGGTATCCGACTGACTCCGGACATCAAGAGAGACTTTGGCAACATAGCCAAAGAAACCGGGATTCCTCAGGACGAACTGAAGGAATTCGTGAAGATCTTCGTTGAAGAACTTCTCGAAG
>PEYC01000014.1 GCA_002774555.1 Candidatus Nealsonbacteria bacterium CG08_land_8_20_14_0_20_36_22 | reverse complement strand
TCAAACACTCTTGGGGTAATCCCACGGTTGATTGATATGGGGATAGAGCCCTTTTTACTTCCTTCAACCCTGAGCTTAGCCATTGCCCAACGTCTATTAAGAAAGCTTTGCCCTTATTGTAAGAAAAAAGTCAAAGCGAATAAAGAGGCAAGGAAGAAAATTATAGATGAAATAGAAAAAATCCCTTCAGTTGTCAAAAAGGAAATTAAAATAGAAAAAGTTCTCTATATTTATGAACCAGTGGGCTGCAAGAGATGCAATAATTTAGGTTATGCCGGCCGAATTGGCATTTTTGAGATTTTAGAAATGACAGAGAATTTAGAAGAAATTATCTTAAAAGAACCGTCTGAGTCCACCATTAAAGAAGAAGCTAAGAGGCAGGGAATGATAACGATGAAGCAAGATGGGATGTTGAAAGTGTTGGAAGGAGTTACATCTTTGGAGGAAGTTTTAAGAGTAGCGGAAGAAAAGTAATTATGAAAAGCATTCTCCTCGTTGAGGACGACCAATTTTTAATAGAAATTTATACCACCAAGTTTAAACAGGCGGGATTTTCTATTGGGAAGGCAGAGGATGGAGAGGAATGTTTAAAAAAACTAAAGGAAGAAACGCCAGACCTTTTGCTTTTGGATATTGTTCTGCCAAGTTTGAATGGCTGGGAGATTCTTAGAAAAATTAGAGAAGATGAGGTTTTGAAAAATATAAAAGTGGTGATTCTTTCCAATCTTGGCGAAAAACAGGAAATAGAAAAAGGAATAAAACTCGGAGCAGTCCGATACTTGGTCAAGGCCCATTACACGCCAAGCGAAGTAGTGGAAGAAGTGAAAAAGATACTAAAATCATCTTAACATCTTAACATACTAACATTTTAACATTAAGAAATTTAAAATTTTGTTAATATGTTTAAATGTTTAAATGTTTAAATGAATCTTATGGATTATTCTCCTCTTCTCAAAGATATATTGGAAGTTACTTTTAGCCAACAGGCCTCTGATTTGCACATTTCACCAGGCCATCCTCCGATTTTGCGAATAGGAGGAAGGTTGGTTTTTTTGGTCAGAAGAAAAGAAATTACAGCCGAGGATTCAAAGGGACTTGCTTTTGCTTTAATGGTAGAAGAACAGCAGCAGAGATTTCTTCAAAATAAAGAGATTGATTTTTCTTATAATTTTGAAAACAAAGCCAGGTTTAGGGTTAATATTTTTTTCCAAAAAGGAAATGTTTCTGCAGCGCTTCGTTTTATTCCAGATAAAATTCCAACCATTGAGGACTTGAATCTTCCGCCTATTTTACATGAGTTTATCAGGCCCTCCCAAGGATTTGTATTAATAACCGGACCTTCATCTCAAGGCAAATCCACTACCTTAGCTGCTTTAATTGATGAGATTAACCATACCAGGGCTGACCATATAATTACCATTGAGGACCCGATTGAGTATGTTTTTAAAGACGATAGGTCAATTATTGACCAAAGGGAACTGGGCAGGGATACTTTAAGTTTTGCCAAGGCCCTAAAATCAACTTTTAGGCAGGACCCGGACGTAATTATGGTTGGAGAGATGAGAGACCCGGAGACCATATCCACGGCTATTACTGCAGCTGAAACCGGACACTTGGTTTTGGCTACTTTGCATACCAATTCAGCCAGCCAAAGCATTCATAGAATTGTAGATACTTTTCCGGGCAGCCAGCAGGGACAAATTCGAGCTCAGCTTTCCGGTTCTTTACTTGGGATTGTCTCCCAGCGCCTGGTGCCGAGGATTAGAGGGGGTTTAATTCCTGCCTGCGAAATAATGCTTAACACGCCGGCTGTTGCCAATTTAATTAGGGAGGCCAAAATTCACGAAATACCGATGGTTATTGAAACATCAGCAGAGCTCGGAATGATTTCTTTGAACAGATATTTGGCGAATTTGGTCAGAGCAAAGGAAGTTTCTTTAGAAGCAGCCCAGAATTATTCGCTCAATCCGTCAGAGTTGAGGAGTTTGGTGAGGCGATAAACTTCATTTTAACATACTAACATTTTAGCATACTAACAAAAAATAAAACGTTAAAATGTTTAGATGTTAAAACGTTAAAATGATTCATGAGATTCAACTATCAAGCCCGGAACAAAACCGGAGAAATTCAAACAGGAATTGTAGAGGCCTCTAGCCGAGAGACGGCTTTTAATGTTTTAAAAACTCACGGGCTTTATGTAACGGTTTTGGAGGGGACAGAGACAGTTCCTTTTTTTGCCAAAAAACTAAAATTTTTTGAAAGAGTAACCAAAAAAGATATTGTTCTTTTTTCCAGGCAGGCATCAATTATGTTTAAGTCAAACGTTCCAATAGTTGAGACCTTTAAGGCCATTGCCGAACAAACCAGAAAATCGGTTTTTAAAGAAAAAATCCTCAAGCTTGGCGAAGAGATAGAAGGCGGCACCTCCCTTTCCAAGACCCTTTCAATATATCCCAAACTTTTCTCTCCTTTTTATATTAATATGGTTAAGTCCGGGGAAGCGTCCGGTAAACTTAGCGACGTCTTTATCTATTTAGCCGATTATTTGGAAAGAGAGCAGAATTTTCGCAGCAAAATAACAGGGGCAATGATTTATCCTATTTTCGTTTTAATTGTTTTTGTCTCTGTGGTGGCAATAATAATGGTTTATGTCATTCCTCAGTTAACAGAGGTTTTGGAAGGAACGGGCCAGGAGCTTCCAGCAATTACTAAAGTTGT
>PEYC01000057.1 GCA_002774555.1 Candidatus Nealsonbacteria bacterium CG08_land_8_20_14_0_20_36_22 | reverse complement strand
CTCTCTCAACCTATATGCTTTTGGGTGAACTTTATGTGTCATAACTAAAAGGCTTTCCGCCTAAAAAATCTTTTTATTCCCCATCTCTTTTTTGGCTTGCCCGCCAAAATTTCTTTAGGAAATTTAGGTGGGTGAAGTTTTTCTTTCTGAGGTCTTCTGGGTTCTCTCTTTTCTTCTTCTGTCTTTTTCTTGATTTTCTTTGCTTTTTTAACTTTCTGGCTGGGAATAGTTTCTTCTAAAACTATGACCACCTGAGAAGTTTTTTTCTGAATCTCCGTAGCGACCCCTCTCGCTCGAGGCATCCATCTTTTATATTTCTGACCCTCATCAACTGTAATTTTTGAAATATACAAATTAAAAGGGTCTAATTGAAAATTATGTTTGGCATCTGCTACGGCTGTATTTAAAAGTTTAAGTAAAGGTTTAGCTGCCTTTTTGGTAGTAAAATTTAAAATTGTTTTGGCCTCTTCAACTTTTTTCTTTCTTATTAAATCTGCGACTAATCTGACTTTTCTGGGAGCTATTCGTAAATATTTTAGTTTAGCGAGCACTGGCATAAACTTATTACTCTTTTAATTTCTCGGCTTCTTTTGCCACTACTTTTTGTTCCTGCTCTCTTTGTATCTTACCACCGTGCCTGGAAAACCTTGTAGTCGAAGAAAATTCTCCTAATTTATGGCCAACCATATCCTCTGTCACTTTAACTGGAATATACTCTTTGCCATTGTGAACTCCAAAAGTAAAACCGACCATTTCAGGGTTTATAGTACAAGCCCTTGACCAGGTTTTAATTATTGTATTATCGTCTGGTTTTAGACCCTTTACTTTTTTTAATAACTTCTCGTCTATATATGGACCTTTTTTTAGTGATCTAGTCATAATTAATTTTTCTTCTTTCTTCTTTGAATAATATATTTATCCGTCCATCTTTTTTTACGGGTTTTAACCCCTAAGGCATGTTTACCCCAGGGTGTCTTTGGATATTTTAAACCAATAGGCGTCTTTCCTTCGCCTCCACCGTGAGGATGGTCACAAGGATTCATTGCCGAGCCACGGACAGTTGGCCTTATTCCTTTTAAGCGGGACCGTCCAGCTTTTCCTATAATTTCATAACGCCATTCTGGATGAGATACTGCCCCAACTGTTGCATAACAATCCTGAGGCACCATTCTAATTTCTTTCGATGGCATTTCTAAATGAGTATATTTTCCTTCCTGGGCCAAAACTTTGGTAGCTGTACCGGCAGATCGGACCAATTTTCCTCCTTTCCCAGGCACTAATTCAATATTATAAACCATAACGCCTACTGGAATATTTTTTAATTTCATTCTGTTTCCAAGTTTAATCTCAGCTTTTTCTGCGCAAATTACCTTATCCCCCACCTTAATATTGTTCGGGGCTAGTTGGTATCGCTTATCGCCGTCTTCGTATTCTAAAAAAGCGATGAAAGCTGTTCGGTAAGGATCGTATTCCAAGGCGACAACTTTGGCAGGAATATTAATTTTTTCCTCTCCAAAATCAATTAGCCGATATTGCTTTTTTACTCCTCCTCCTTTATGTCGCACAGTTATCCTGCCTAAATTGCCTCTCCCTGCTCTTCGTTTTAAGGTTATCAGTAGTTTTTTCTCAGGTTTCTTTTTAGTTAATGAATATTTCATAAAATTAACGCGGCATTATTTCAATTTCCTGCCCTTTCTTTATTTTCACAATCGCCTTCTTATATCCTTTTTCCCAACCCTCTTGTCTACCTAACCTTTTTCGGTATCTCGGCACATTTATAATTTTAACATTAACTACATCTACGCCATATAAACCCTCAATGGCTTTCTTAATTTCAATTTTATTTGTTTTTTGAAAAACTTTAAATACATACTTATTCTCTTTCTCAAGTTCAGTTGCCTTTTCTGTAATATGAGGAGAAACCAATACTTCATACGCCTCTCCCGCGGCTTTTTTCTTGGGTTTTTTAATCTCCGGCTTAATTTCTTCTTTTTTACCCTCCGTAGCTTTAGCGGAGGAGGGCTTTTTTTTAAAAATATCCAATAATTTCATAAAAACGTCTCTTTAATTACTTCTATTGCTTCTTTTGGCATTACAATATATTTATAATTCAGCAAATCCAACACATTTAAATCTTTTGCCTGAATAGGGTCTATTTTTGGAATATTTCTGACCGATTTAATTATATTTTCATCTATTTTTGGCAAAACGAGAAGGCCCGAACTTTTTTTTAAAAATAATTGTTCTAAAATTTCTACCATTATCTTTGTTTTCGGCTTTTCAATTTTTAAATTATCTAAAACAAAAATCAAATTTTCTTTCGCTTTGGCGGATAATACCATAAAAAGCGCTTTTCTTCTCATTTTTTTAGGAATTCTCTTTTTGAAAACTTCTCTTCCTGTTGGTCCAAAGGTTACACCGCCCCCACGCCAGATCGGCGAACGAATTGAACCATGTCTTGCTCTGCCCGTCCCTTTTTGCCGCCAGGGTTTCTTGCCCCCACCGCGCACCTCGCTTCTATCTTTTGTTTTGGCAATTTTTCTTCTTCGATTAGCCGCCTGAACCAAAACCACTTGATGAACCAAATCCGGGTTCATTGGAACCTCAAAAATCTCTTTCGGTAACTCTGTTTCTCCAACCTCTTTCCCTTTTTGATTCAAAACCTTGATGAACATAGTTTTTATCCTCTAATTTCTACTAACGTTCCTCTCCTTCCTGGCACCGCTCCTTTTAAAGCTAATAAATTATTTTCAGAGTCAACTTGGACGATTTTTAAATTTTTAATTGTCACTCTTTCTGTCCCCATTCTGCCCGGCATTTTTCTGCCTTTAATAACTCTTTGAGGAAATCTCCTACCTGTTGATCCTATTGTTCTTTCTTCATGTTTTGTGCCATGAGACGGGGACCGACCTCTAAAATGCCATCTTTTTACTGCTCCGGCAAACCCCTTTCCTTTGGAAATACCAGAAATTTTCACTTTATCCCCTTCTTTAAAAATAGACACGTCAATTTTATCTCCAATTTTGAATTTTGATTTTTGCATTTTGAATTCTTTAAGATGTCTATATGGCCTGTCTTTCTGCGGTTTTTTAATTTTTTTCTCTTTTAAATTCTCAAGCCCAATCTGAATTGCCTCGTATTTATCTTTTTCTTTTGTTTTTATTTGAGTAATGTAACAAGGACCAGCTTCAATTAAAGTCACAGGAATAACATTCCCCTCTTCATCAAACATTTGGCTCATTTCTATTTTTTTACCAAGAATAAACTTCATAATTAATTTAAAACCGGGCATAGCCCGGTTTTCATTCGTGGCTATTCTAGAAAAGATTACATTTTAATTTCTATATCAACCCCGGCCGGCAAAGTTAAATTCATAAGAGCATCAATTATACTAGAATTAGGATTTAAAATGTCAATCAGACGCTTATGAACTCTCATTTCAAATTGTTCTCTGGCATCTTTGTGAACAAAAGTAGAACGATTCACCGTATACTTATGAATTTCTGTCGGCAAAGGAACAGGGCCAGAAATATCAGCTCCGTATCTCAAGGCCGCATCAACAATCTGCTTGGCGCTATTATCAATCACTTTATAATCATAAGCCTTAAGCTTTATTCTAAGCCTTGATTTCGTCTCTTCTACAGTTTCTTTCTTTTTGGTCTTTATCGGCATTTTTTCCTTTAGTACGGATTCTATTTAATAATTTTTATGACGACTCCGGCACCAACTGTTTTCCCGCCTTCTCTAATTGCAAATCTTTGTTTCTCTTCAAGAGCCACCGGCGCAATTAATCTGACTGACAAATTAACCGTATCGCCTGGCATTACCATCTCTGTTCCTTCCGGAAAAGTTACTTCTCCTGTTACATCAGTGGTTCTAATATAAAACTGGGGTTTATATCCTTTAAAGAAAGGAGTGTGACGACCACCTTCTTCTTTGGTCAGGATATAAATTTCAGCCTCAAATTCAGTATGAGGCGTTACGCTTTTTGGTTTTACCAAGACCTGACCCCTCTCAACGTCTTCTTTTTTAAGCCCTCTGAGCAAAACTCCCACATTATCTCCAGCCCTACCATCATCAAGAATTTTATTAAACATTTCAATGCTTACAGCTGTTGTTTTAACGGTCTCTTTCAAGCCGATTAATTCTATCTCTTCGTTGGGTTTAATGACCCCTCTCTCAATTCTCCCGGTAGCAACCGTACCGCGACCTTCTATAGAAAAGACGTCTTCAATAGCCATTAGAAATGGTTTTTCAATGTCTCTGACTGGTTCTGGGATATATTTATCCAAAACACCAACCAGTTCTAAAATTGGCTTCGCTATTTCTTCGTCGGCGGACTTTGCATCCAAGGCCTTTAAGGCAGAGCCTTTTATAATTGGGATTTCGTCGCCAGGAAACTCGTATTTCTTTAAAAGCTCCCTAACCTCTGACTCTACCAAATCAACAATTTCAGGATCGTCAACCTGGTCTATTTTATTCAGAAACACAACTATTGAAGGAATACCGACCTGACGAGCAAGCAAAATATGCTCTCTGGTTTGAGGCATAGGCCCGTCCGGAGCAGAAACCACCAAAATTGCCCCATCCATCTGAG
Organism: Candidatus Nealsonbacteria bacterium CG08_land_8_20_14_0_20_36_22; assembly: GCA_002774555.1. Lineage (GTDB taxonomy): Bacteria > Patescibacteriota > Minisyncoccia > Minisyncoccales > GWA2-38-27 > PEYC01. The sequence goes on along the minus strand of PEYC01000057.1, from coordinate 22 downwards.
CAGCGCCGGTAATCATATTTTT
>PEYC01000010.1 GCA_002774555.1 Candidatus Nealsonbacteria bacterium CG08_land_8_20_14_0_20_36_22 | reverse complement strand
TGAACATATTTATTTCCTCCCCGGCAAACTTCAGCTCGCATATATTTTGATAAAGCGCAAACAACAGAGACCCCGACTCCGTGCAATCCCCCTGCCACCTGATAGGCCTTTCCTCCAAATTTCGCTCCGGCATGTAAAGTAGTCATTACTGTCTCCAAGGCTGATTTTTTTGTCTGAGGATGTTTTTCTGTTGGAATCCCTCTGCCATTATCTGAACATTCAATTCTATTACCCGGTAGAATTCTCAATATAATATCGTTGGCAAAACCAGCCAAACACTCGTCTAAACTATTATCCAACACCTCCCATATTAAATGGTGCAAACCATCAGGCCCGGTAGAACCGATATACATCGCCGGTCTTTTTCTAACCGGATCCAAACCCTCTAAAACATAAATGTCTTTAGCCGTATAACTAAAACCGTTTTCTTTGAGCTCTTTTTTTGGTTTTTTTGGCATAGTTTTAATATTAACGCAAAACAGCGTTTATATCTTGTTTTGTTCTTTCCCGGATTTTTTCCTGAATTTTGTTTATTTCTTTGTTGGTTAAGGTTCTCTCCGGCGACCGGTAGACAATGCGGAATGTATAACTTTTTTTGTCTTTGCCGAATTTTTCCTCGTTTTCATAACTATCTACAAGTTTTACCTCTTCAATCAAATTCTCGGAAAAATCCCTGACGATTTCGTAATAATTATTGAGATTTATATTTTTATCTATTACAAAAGAAATGTCTCTTGATGTCTCCGGGTATTTACTTACTTCTTTATACTGGCTATTAATGTTTTTAAATTGACTGGTAATTTTTGGGTCATCGGACCAAAGTATTCTTATGTCGGGAATTCTCATTTTCACCATTGCTAGGCGGTCTATTCCGAAACCAAAAGCCCAGCCATTATAAATTTCAGGGTCCAAGCCGAAGTTTTTCAAAACCTGTCTATGAACAAGGCCCGAGCCCACTACTTCTATCCATTCTCCAGCCAGCCTAATATCCATTTCAACTGAGGGGTCTGTAAACGGAAACGAGTCAACCAAAAATTTACACTCAACATTTTCTCCAAAAACACTTTTGGCAATGTCTATTTCAACATTCTTCAGGTCTTCCAAAGTAATAACTTTTTGGTCTTTTCTACATACGTATAAACCGTCAATTTGGTGAAAGGCCGGAAAATGATTCCTGTCTATTTCATCTTTTCTAAAAACTATCCCGGCTGACAAAGCGCCTACCTGTCCTTGTTTTTCAAGTTCTTCCAAGATCTCTTTGTTTCTTAAATAATAAGGCCACATTACCGTTGTTTCTGTTCTCAATAAATGTTTTTCGTCTAAAAAATAAGTGTCTGTTTCTTTTCTGCTCGGGTGATTTGCCGGCGCATTCAAAAGGTCAAAATTTTCCTCAACCGTAACTATTCTGGGAAAATCAACCAAATCAAAATCGTTAAATCTCGGCAAATTTTTAAGCTGGTCAGCTAAAAATTTTACAGGAGAATTTTTTTTCTTTGTAAGGTCTGGCAATTTTAATAATCTCTTAATTCTTTCTGCTTTAATGTCGTTTCTTTTTTCTAAATCCTTGAGTAAGACGTTCTCCTTAGAATTGTTTATTACAATATTTTTCCGCATGTTTATTTTATTATTTTACCTTAAAATCCCCTTAAAATCAAGTTCAACCTGTGAATAAACCCCGTTAGAAATCCCATTTCTAACGGGGTAAAAAAAGCCGCTGAAATATTACTTCAACGGCTATATTTTGGCTCTTTATTTTCCTTTCTTAGCCAAGTATTCACGTCCCTTGCCAACATCTGTGTTGATGGGAACATTCTGGGCGCAAAGCGGACAGTCCGCTTCGTCCCACGCATCGAGCTGCACATTGACGAGCGCAAAGAGTTCTGGCGGGTCTGCCACATCTTGTGGCGTAATCCCGCCCCGGTTACAAAGAACACCAAGACCAAGAACGTTGCCACCGAGGGCGCGAGTTACCTCAATCACTTTCTTTGCCGAACCCCCCGTGATGAGAATATCTTCTACCACGAGTATGCGTCTACTGGGAATAAATTTGTCGTAGCCACGTTTGAAGACAAACGTTTCGCCATCTTCTGCTTTCTCCGCATACAACGCCAATGTTTTTCTATTGGTCAGTTTTTCCAACCAATAAGCAGTCCATGTACAGAGATTTACACCGCCGATCGCTGGAGCAACAACCGCATCAATACCATACAGATTTTCATCACTGAAATGTTCAGCTATTGCTCGGCACAATTGAGATGTTATTTCTGCATGTGGATATACCGCATCTTTGTTGACGTAGGCCGAACCGTGTTTACCAGAAGTGTAAACGATATGGCTGTTTGTAATCACTGCGCCGACATTATTGAGTATCTGCAGTACTTCTTTTTCGTCCATAGTTTCATCTCCTTTCCAAAGCTTGAACTATTTCTTCTGCGATTTTCTTGGCAGCTTCTACTGGACCGCCGATTTCTGGCGGCGGTTTAGTAATGGGTCTGCCAATTACCAAATAATCTGCTCCTGCCTTGATTGCTTCGCCTGGAGTCATTACTCGTTTCTGGTCGCCTATAGCTGCCCATTTTGGCCTGACGCCAGGGGTTACCCTCAAAAGAACACCAGGGTCAAAAACCCTTAAAGCTTCTAACTCTTGGGGCGAACAAATAACACCATCAGCCTCAGCGTCAACAAGCATAGTAGCAAACTCAATAACCTTATCTCTCGGTTCTTCCCCAAAAATAGAAACACATTCATCTCCATCAATCGAAGTTAAAACCGTTACGCCCAGCACAAGGGAATTTCTTTTGTTGGCAACTGCCTGTAAAATTGCTTCTTTGCCAGCCGAAGCATGGAC
>PEYC01000061.1 GCA_002774555.1 Candidatus Nealsonbacteria bacterium CG08_land_8_20_14_0_20_36_22 | reverse complement strand
TAGTAAGAGTAAAATCAATCCCTCCCTCCTTGTTTATTGAAACCTTGGTTATATCTAAATTTTTTACCACAGATTGTTGTTTTAAAACAAAGGCCTGCTGTTCAAGAATTGTAAGGTTATCAGTCTTGCCGGAAACAGATACTTCTCCTTCCTCGGCGCTAAAATTAAAATCAGAGAACCAAACATTGGGGAGAGAATTTTTTTCTAAAAATTCAAAAATATCTAATATATTCCTATGGTTTGAAATCAAACTGCCAAAATCCTCTATTTCCTGATTTAAAGAAAGTAACTTTTCCTGCTCTGTCTGGATTGCTTCCCCCAAATAAAGAAATTCTGCTTCTTTTTTTTGAATTTCTTGAGTTATTTTTTTAATTTTTGCCCCAAAATAAAAATAACTCACCACCAGGCCTATTAGTAAAACCAAACAAACTCCAAGTACAATTACTGACCAAGTCGGTATTTTTAATTTCTTTTTGGGACTAATTTCTATAGCCATTTTATTCTAAACCCTTCATTGCCAGACCTACGGCTATGGCAAAAGAAGGACCCATTTCTTTTAAAATATCTGATATGCCTGCTGGACAATTAATATTTAAAAAAGGATCAACGATAAATACCGGTTTTTTAAGAGAGAGAGAAAAATATTCCTTTAATCCCGGCATTGAAACTTGTTCGCCTGACAAAATAATCTCTTGCACCTCTTTCCCTTCGTCCATATAAAAATTACGAAGGGCCTTCTTAATCTCCTCTAAAATTGAATCAACCAAAGGGACTAAAATCTTCCTAATATCTTTTCGTCCCTCTTTTGTTACCAAACCATAGTCCCTTTTGAACTCCTCAGCTTTATTATAATCAATATTTAAGGAATTAGCTATAACCTCTGTCAACTCGTTCCCAGCAACATTAAAACTGTAGCTTGTTTTTAAAACTCTTTGCTCAAGAATACTACAAGTAGTGCTTCTAGCTCCAATATCTATTAAGCCCGCAATTTTATTCTCCTGACTTTTGTCTTTGCCTAAAGTCCTGGCTAAAGCAAAAACCTCTGACTCTAACATTTTCAGTTCCAAGCCAGCCAGTTGGGCAATTTCTTGATATTGCGAAACCGCATCTCTCGGAATAGCAACCACTAAAACCTTAAGCGGGGTTTTAGAGGGCTCTCCTTTAATTATGGTCCAGTCCAAAATTACTTCTTCAAGAGACAAAGGAACATAAGGCCTAACCTCATATTGAACTGCCTGAGATATTTCATCTTTGGCCATTGTCGGCAGTTCAAAGCTGGTAAAAAAACTGCAAAAATCAGGAACAGAAAAATTAACTTCTCTGGTCTCAATCCCAGCTTCTTTGCAAATTACCTGAATGGCTTTAGCAACTTGTTGATTGGAAAGAGAAATATTATTTTTCTCAAAAACCCTAAAAGGTTTTTTTTGGACAGAAGAGCTTTTTATTTCTCCGTAATTCTCAAGTTTATAATTCTGCTTTTCTCTCCCCAACTCAACAACCCTGACAGCTGAAGTTCCAACGTCTACGCCCAAAAATTTCTTTGACCGAAATCTAAATAAAGTACGTATACCTTTAAACATTATTATATTATAGTATAAATAAAAAAAAGAACTATGTGGAAAACTATTGTTTTAGATATTTTGTTTCCGAAGTTCTGTATTAATTGCGGCAGAGAAAAAGAATATGTCTGCCAGGATTGTCTGGCTTTAATTGACATTAACAATAGTTTGACGATTTTAAAATCAAAATATTTGAACGGTCTTTATTTTGCCGCGACCTACGACAATTTTCTAATTAAAAAAGCAATAAGCCAATTCAAATACGACCCTTTCGTCAAAGAACTGTCAAAACCTTTGGCCTCTTTAATTATAGCTCATCTGAATATTTTAGGAAAAACTAAGTTTTCTGATTTTGTTTTAATCCCTGTTCCTCTCCATAAAAAGAAGTTGAAACAGCGAGGATTTAACCAGGCAGAAGAAATTGCCAAACAAATATCTAAGGTCTTGGGACTTCCTTTACTTAACGATGTTTTAATAAAAATAAAACAAACTCCAGCTCAAGTGGAGTTAAAAAAAGAAGAAAGAGAAAAAAATATTAAAGGAGCTCTTTTCTGCCAAAAACCGGAATTAATTCAAGACAAAAAAATTCTTTTGGTTGATGATGTTTTCACCACCGGCAGCACGCTGGAAGAATGCGCCAGAGTTTTAAAAGAAGCAGACGCCGAAGAGGTCTGGGGAATGGTCGTGGCCCGAGGATAAAAAAACAGAGACCCGGGTCTCTGTTTTTTTATCTAGGCGGTGCCTTTTGGTTAAAATCCGAATCTATTTTCGGGAAAATCCTGACGCTGAATTTTAGCCCGCCGCCTGCGGCGGCAGGCAGAAATAAACTGAAAACGACGGCTCGGGCACAAAAAATTTTAAAGGGGCGTGGGGGAAAGAAAATTTTTTGTGCCCTCGCCTTTTAATTTCATTTTTTTCAAAGATGGAATCACGTCAGAGTTGACATAATCTACATTTTGGTATATGGTAAGATATTCAGTTCAAGCGTAGAACTGAACGATCTTTAAAAACCAAAAAGGAGGTAAAGAAAATGGATAACAAAAAGCGAGAGATTATTAGCAAAAACCGAGTATCTAGCTGTTATTTCAGATCATCTGTTGAACCGCCGTATCGCAAAGCTTTGTTACAGATCACGGAACGATGCAATCTGCACTGTGTCCATTGCTTTGTCTCAGCTGGCAATTATGGTGATACAATGCCGATTGGAATTATTCGTGATGTAGTAATTCCAAAATTGAAAGACTGCCGGGTTATTAGTGTGACTTTGACAGGTGGGGAACCATTTGTTCATCCTGAAATTATTGAGATAGTGCGGCTATTGAGAAATGCTAATATTAGAGTGGGCGTTTGCACAAACGGTACCTTTGTC
>PEYC01000056.1:460-15024 GCA_002774555.1 Candidatus Nealsonbacteria bacterium CG08_land_8_20_14_0_20_36_22 | reverse complement strand
AATTATTGAGTTGCCGGTCAAAAGCTCTTTTAAAGAGGGTTTTGATGTTTTGGAATACTTTATTTCAACCCATGGAGCAAGAAAAGGAACCGCTGATACAGCCCTAAGAACTTCTACTGCTGGTTATTTAACCAGACGTCTGGTTGATGTTGCTCACGAAGTGGTGGTTTCAGAAGAAGATTGCGGGGCTCAAGAGGGTTTTGAAATGTTAAAAGCTGAAGCTGATGAATTGGGCCAGGATTTTAATTATAAAATAGTGGGGAGAGTGGTTTTGGAAAATATTAAGACCAAAAAAGGCAAAATAATTGTTAAGAAAGGCGAAACAATTGATTGGGAAAAGGCCTGGCAAATAATAAATGATGGCATAGAAAGAATTAAAGTGCGTTCACCAATAAACTGTAAGTCAGTTAGAGGGGTTTGTCAGAAGTGCTATGGTTGGGATTTTGGTCGGAACGAGCTGGTGAAGCAAGGAGAGGCAGTTGGGATTGTGGCAGCTCAGGCAATTGGAGAACCGGGGACACAGTTGACTTTAAGAACGTTTCATACCGGAGGGGTTGCCAGTGGCGGAGATATTACTTTTGGTTTGCCGCGTGTCCAGGAGATTTTTGAGGCGAGAATGCCGGGCGGCAAGGCAGAAATTTCCAAAGTTGATGGAGAAGTAAAAGATATAACTCCAGAAAGGGTAATAAGAATAAAAATTAAGGGTCAAGAAGAGAAAATTGTTGAATATAAAATTCCAGCCAAAACAGCAATTTATATCAAAAAAGGACAGGATATTAAAAAAGGACAGCAGCTTTGCGAAGGGAATTTGGATTTAAAGGAAATATTCAGAACAAGAGGCAGGGAAGAGACCCAAAGATATATTGTCAGGGAAATTCAAAGGATTTATGTCTCTCAAGGAGCAACTATTCACGACAAGCATATTGAAGTAATAATTCGTCAAATGTTTTCTCGGGTCAGAATTAAAGATCCTGGGGACAGCGATTTTACGGTCGGAGGGATTATTGAAAGAGCTGAATTTATTGAAAGAAATAAGAAATTAGAAAAAGAGAAAAAAAATCAAGCCAAGTCAGTTCCTATTTTGTTGGGAATTTCCAGGGTTTCCCTTACTACTGATTCTTTCTTGTCAGCTGCTTCTTTCCAAGAGACCTCCAGGATTTTAATTAGAGCTTGTTTAGAGGGTAAAGAGGACAAATTGCGAGGACTTAAAGAAAATGTTATAATAGGGAAATTGATACCAGCAGGGACAGGATTTAGGAAATAACCTAAAAGATGGCTAAGAAGAAAAAACGAAAATTTAAGAGATTTTACGAAGAGAGAAAAAAGAGGTTTGCTTTACCCCAGGAGATAAAGCAGATGATTTTTGGGGTAGTCTTAATTTTGCTGGCTGTGCTTGTTGGATTGAGTTTTTTTGATAAAGCAGGAAAAGGTGGTAAGTATTTTATGGAGGGCTCTATCTTTTTGCTCGGCAAGACGGTCTTTTTAATCCCCTTAATTTTTATTTTAGGGGGAATAATCCTTTTGACTTTTAGAAAAGAAAGGGAGTTTTTTAAAAAAGAAGCAAGGGTTTCTTGGCCCGTGATATTAGCTGTTTTTCTCTCAATTTTAGGAGTGACTGGAATTTTGGCCATTTTTAGTCCGGAACTTAGGAAAGGAGGATGGCTGGGTTTTCTTATAAGCTGGCCGCTTTTGAAGTTTTTGGGATTTTGGGCAACTCAGATCATATTTATAGGTTTAATTATTATAAGCGTTTTAATTTTCTGGTATTTTTTAGGCAAATTTCGCCAGAAAGAAAAGACCCAAATTCCCTCTACAAAAGACAAGACCTGGGAGGATAAGCCATCTATTATTAAAAAAATATTTACTCCTAAATTTAGAGTAGAAGAAGTTCCGGGTTTTGAAAAAGCAAAAGGAACCGAGTTCCTTCAAGAAAAGGAACTCGGTTCCTTAAAACCCTTGCCGTTGTCAGCTGGCAGCCCATCAGTTGAGAGATTTTCTTATCAACCGCCCCCTCTTAAATTGCTGGAAGCGGATCAGGATGTTCCTACGAGCGGAGACACAAAAATAAATTCAGCTATTATTAGAAAAACCTTGCAGAATTTTGGGATAGAAGTGGCAATGTCTGAAATAAATATCGGACCCACTGTTACCCAATATACTTTTAAACCAGCTGAAGGGGTAAAATTGTCTAAAATAACAGCTCTTTCTAATGATTTGTCTCTGGCTTTAGCGAGCCATCCAATTAGAATTGAGGCGCCAATACCTAGTAGGTCTTTAGTAGGGATTGAGGTTCCGAACAAAGGAAGGGCTCAGGTACGTCTGAGAAATTTAATTGAGAATCCTATTTTTCAAAAATCCTTGGCAGACCTAATGATTGTTTTAGGAAGAGACGTTTCCGGCTTTCCGATTTACGCTGACCTGGCGAAAATGCCTCATCTTTTGGTAGCTGGAAGCACTGGTACGGGCAAAACCATTTTTCTTAATTCTTTAATTTTAAGCTTGCTTTATCAACCCAGTAATTCTTTTAAAAGCGCCAGTCCTGAGACCTTGAGGTTTATTTTGGTTGACCCGAAAAGAGTTGAGTTCCCGGTTTATAATAAACTTCCTCATTTGCTTTGTCCGGTGATTTATACTGCCTCCCAAACAATTTCGGTTTTAAAGTGGTTAACAGGCGAGATGGAGCGAAGGTTTGATTTATTGGCAGAGTTCAAAACCAGAGATATTGGTTCATTCAATGAAAAGGCCTTGTTAAACGGCACAGCATTTTTACCCTTTATAATTCTAATTATTGATGAATTAGCTGATTTAATGGCAGCCAAGGGCAGAGAGATTGAAGCCGGAATTGTTCGCTTAGCGCAGATGGCAAGGGCAGTTGGTATTCATCTGGTGGTAGCTACCCAAAGGCCATCTGTTGAGGTAATTACAGGTTTGATTAAAGCCAATATAACTTCTAGGGTTACTTTCCAGGTTGCCTCGCAGGTTGACTCCAGAACCGTTCTGGATACGGCCGGAGCGGAAAAGCTTTTGGGGTCTGGCGATATGCTTTATGTTTCAGCTCAAATTCCAAAACCAAAAAGAATTCAAGGTGCCTATGTCTCAGAAAAAGAAGTTAAGAGAGTGGTTAAAGACGTGGAGATAGGGGCTGTTGATAGAGAGCCGCAGACCGGGCTCGAAGAGGAGCTGGTAAAGGTTTTGGAACAGGACAATTTTGGCAGGCGGCAAACCGAAGATTTTTATGGAAAAAGAGAAGAGCCGTTGTATGAAGAAGCAAAGAAAATAGTAATTGAGGCCGGTCGGGCGTCTTCTTCTTTGCTTCAACGAAGGTTAAGAATAGGTTATGCCCGGGCAGCCCGTCTCATTGATATACTGGAAGAAAAAGGAGTTGTTGGTCCGGCAGATGGAGCTAAACCCAGGGAAATTTATAAAGAAAGAGAAAACGAAAGAATTCAAAATCTGCCTCAGTCGTTGGAATCTTCGGAATCGGAAAACGGGGATAAATGGGAGAAAATATGACAATAAATTTCCGAGAAAACGGGGTTAACTCTATTCAAACTGAACTTGAGCAGAAAGATTAAATAAGTTAAAATAAACTATATGGTAAAAAAACAAGAAGAAGAAAAATTAGAAAGAAAAAACTTAGAGGAAGCAGTAGCAGAAATTAAACAGCGCTTCGGCGAGGGAGCGATTATGAAGCTTAAAGACGCGAGGCCGGTTGATATTGATACTATTTCTACCGGTTCCATTTCTTTGGATTTAGTTTTAGGAGTTGGCGGCATTCCTCGAGGCAGGATAGTTGAGATTTATGGTCAGGAATCCAGCGGCAAGACCACGGTTGCCTTACATATTTGCGCTGAGGCGCAGAAAAAAAACGGAGTTGCTGCTTTTGTTGATGCAGAACATGCTTTGGATCCGGATTATGCTAAAAAAATTGGGGTGAGAACTGAAGATCTTTTAATTTCCCAACCAGACTCAGGAGAAGAAGCCCTCCAAATTGTGGAAACCCTGGTGAGGTCAGGAGAAGTTGATGTTATTGTTATTGATTCGGTAGCAGCCTTGACTCCAAAAGCTGAAATTGCCGGTGAAATGGGCGAGTTCCAAATAGGTCTGCAAGCTCGTTTAATGTCCAGCGCCCTTAGAAAACTCTCGGCAATTGTGGCAAAAACCAAAACATCAGTTATATTTTTAAATCAAACCAGAATGAAAATCGGTGTTTATGGAAATCCAGAAACAACTCCCGGAGGACTGGCTTTGAAATTTTATTCTTCGGTAAGAGTAGAATTAAGAAGAACAGCTAAAATAAAACAAGGAGAAGAAATTGTCGGGAATAGAGTTAAAGTTAAAATTGTAAAAAACAAAGTTGCTCCGCCGTTTAAAACCACTGAATTTGACATTTATTACAACGAAGGCATCTCTAAGCTGGCAGATCTTGTTAATACTGGTTTGGAAAATGGAGTTATAACAAAAGCTGGCAGTTGGTACCAGTATAAAGAAACAAAATTAGGCCAGGGAATGGAAGGAGCGAAAATATTCTTGAAATCGTCTCCAAACATAGTTAGAGAAATAAAAAAAGCCATCATAGAAAAAACATAGCTTTTTTTATTTCTCTTGAGCCGAAAGCAGCCCCAAGTGCCGGGCTTTTTTAATTGCTTTGGCAACTTGTCGTTGGTGTTTGGCGCAGAGGCCGGTTTTTTTTCTTGACCTGATTTTGCCTAAACCAGAAATAAACCTACTGGTAAGGCGTGTATTTTGAAAGTCAATTTCTTTTATATTTCTTTGGCAAAAGTAGCAATCCATAGCTTTTACTTCGTAAAAGAATTTCCAATTTTCAATGACCAATTTTCAATGATTTAATTTTCAATTGAAAATTGAGAAATTGGGATTTGATTGAAAATTGAAAATTGATAATTGAAAATTAAAATGGGATGTCCTTCACGTCTATCTCCTTCTCTTTATCATCGTTGTTTTGATTTTCATCAGAGGAAGCAAGAGATGGTTTGTTTTCTTCAATAACCGGAATATCATCTTCTTGGGTTGTCTCGCTTTTTTTTAACGGGGATTGTTTGGTTTCTTGATAATTACTTCTGGGACCTAATTGCATGCTTTCGGCAACAACCTCTGTCTTATATTTTTTATTTCCGTTGGCATCCTGCCAGGACCTTGTTTCCATTCTTCCTTCAATTAAAACCAGGCTTCCTTTTTTTAGATACTGGGAGGCGATTTCAGCTAACTTTCTCCATAAAACAATATTATGGAATTCAGTTTTCTCTTGTTTTTGGTTTGTCTCTCGGTCAGTCCATACCCGGTTCGTAGCTAATCCAAAATTACAAACAGTTTGGCCCGAAGGGGTTGTCCTTGCTTCCGGGTCTTTAGTTAAACGACCTACTAAAATAACTTTATTTAGGTTCATGTTATTCTCTAAGGATTTCTTCAATTTTTTTGTCAATTTCTTTTAATTCGGCCTTTCTGTCCTTTGGCCGGCGAGCCAAAGTTTTTTTAATGAGCATTTCCTTAAGGACTTTTTTTGTTGAAACTATATAGCGGAGAATCCGATTTTCAGCTTTGAGTTTTTTAGCGAAATTTTTTAACTTTTCGGGATTCAGAGAAAAATCCAAACTGCCTAAAAAACCTTCCCCCTTCTTATTTATAGGATAGCCGAGTTTTCTTTTCTCAAACTCTCTTGTTTTAATTAAAACACCGTTCTCTTCTTGAATAAAGTTTTTTATTTTTTCTGTAATTTCTTTTAAATCTTTTTCTGTTAAATCAGATGGAATAAGATAAGTTAATTCGTAATTTCTCATAAAGTTAAATTTTAAATTCTATCACATCTCCATCTTGGACCAGATACTCTTTACCAGCTGTTTTGATTTTTCCCGTTTCTCTTGCTTTAAGCCAGGAATCTGTCTCTATTAACTTTTGCCAAGGAATTACTTCTGCTTTGATAAATTTCTCAGCAAAATCAGAATGGACCTTCTCAGCCGCCTTAATAATATTTGAACCCTTTTTTAAAGTCCAGGCTCTGGCTTCTTTACCTCCAGTTATGGTAAAGAAGGTAATTAGGCCTAAGATATTGTAGCAAGCGAGAATTAATTGGTCAAGCTGAGACTTAAAACCCAACTCTTTTATTTCTTCTTCTGACAATTCTGACATATCTGCTTCATCTTTTAGATTCATCTTGGGAAACTCTTCGCTACTTTGGGTATTAAAAAGATATATTTTTGGCTTAGAAGTTAAGACATTGTCGCCAATTTCTTGGTCTTTCATTAAAAGTTCTGTTTCAATTATTTCAATGTCTTTTTCAGGATTAATTTCTTCTCCAGGCCTTTGGGCTTTAAAGACCCTTATTATTTCTACTATTGCATCACATGGTCTAATATAAGACAGAAACTGATTTCCCAAACCCTCTCCCTGGTGGGCCCCTTTTACCAAACCAGCAATATCTACAAATTTAATAACCGTGGGAGTAATTTTTTCCGGCTGAACTATTTTGGCAATTTTTTCCAATCTTTCATCTGGAACGACAACCACTCCTATATTTGGGTTAATGGTGGTAAATGGGTAATCTGCGATATCAACCTGTTTTTTGGTCAGGGCTTTAAATAGGGTGGACTTGCCAACATTAGGTAGACCAATTATTCCTACTGAAAATGACATGGAAGTATTTTTTATGATATAATAATATTATATGATAGTCAAATCTATTTTCAAATCATATGATATCCGAGGGATTTATCCTAAAGAACTAAATAAAGAAGCTGCTTATAAAATTGGCCGGGCCTTTATTGAACATACAAAAGCAAAAACAGTGGCGGTCGGCCAAGATATGCGGTTTTCTTCGCCTGCTCTTTTTAAATCGTTGACAGAAGGCATTACTATCCAAGGCGCTGATGTTTATAATATTGGTCAGGTTCCAACAGAATGTTTATATTTTACAGTTGGGCACTACGGTTACGATGGGGGAATTATGATAACTGCTAGTCATAATCCTAAAGAATATAATGGTTTCAAGACGGTCAAGAAAGAAGGAGATGTGGTTAATGTGATTCGTGGAAAAGATATGATTGAAATAGTTGAGAAAAGCAATTTCTCTAAATCCGGAAAGAATGGCGAGATTAAAGAGATAGATATTTGGCAAGATTATTTAAATCACATTTTCTCTTTTGTTGAGATTGATAAAATAAAGTCTTTTAAGGTGGTTATTGATGCTGGAAATGGTATGGCAGGAAAAACTATCCCTCAAATTGCTCAGAAGTTACCCTTAAAAATTATTCCTTTGAATTTTAAATTAGATGGAAATTTTCCCAACCACCCTTCAAATCCTTTATTTGAGGGAGCAACTGATCAGATTAGTAATGGAGTTATAAAAAAGAAATCAGATTTCGGTTTTATCTTTGACGGTGATGCTGATAGAATTTTTTTAATAGACGAGAAGGGTAATTTTGTCCGAGCTGATATCACCCTTTTACTTTTGGCGAAATATTTTCTAGAAAAAAACCCGGGCAAAGGAGTTGCTTATAATTTAATTTGTTCTAAGTCAGTGCCAGAATTTATTAAAAAGTGGGGCGGTAATCCAATCCGGACACAGGTTGGGTTTCTTAATATTCAAAAAGGTATATTAAAAAATAATGGAATAATGGGCGGAGAACTATCTGGACACTACTGCTTTAAAGATAATTTTTATTCAGATTCCGGCATGATTGCATTTTTAACTTTACTGCAAATAATTTCAGCTTCTGGCAAAAAAGTTTCAGAGCTTACAAAAGAATTATCACCTTATGCCAAATCAGCTGAAATTAATTTTAAAGTCAAAAATAAGGAAACAATATTAAAAAAAATCAGAGAGCAGTTCTCTGATGGTAAACAGGATTATTTAGACGGCGTTACAGTAGAATATAAAGATTGGTGGTTCAATATTCGTCCTTCTCAAACCGAACCTCTCCTGCGTCTAACTATTGAAGCTGAAAATCAGGAGATATTAGAGAAGAAAAAGAGAGAATTAATAACTTTTTTCTAAGCTAGGCCGATTTTTTGGCGGACATCATGCATTGTGCTTTCAGCAATTGCTCTGGCTCTCTTGGCTCCTAATTTTAAAGTTTCTCGGACGTAGACTTCCCTTGAGAGAAGTTCTTTTCTTTTTTTACGGAAAGGTTCTAAAGAGTTTATCAAAAGTTCAGCTAAAGATTTTTTGAATTGGGCGTAACCTTTTCCTTTGAAAATTTTTTCTACCTCTTTGATTGGTTTTTCACTAAATAAGCTGTAAATTATTAAAAGATTAGAAATTCCTGGTTTTTTGCCGGGATTATATTTTATTTGTTTTCCAGTATCTGTAACAGCTGACATTACTTTTCTTTTAATTTCTCCGGGTTCTTCAAAAAGGGAAATATAGCTTTGAGACTCTAGGGATTTTGACATTTTTTGCTTTGGATTATTCAAAGACATAATTTTCGCTCCCATTTTTGCAAGCACAGCTTTTGGTTCAACAAAGGTTTTGCCGAATCTTTGATTGAATTTTCTGGCAATTGTCCTGGCAAGTTCAATATGTTGAACTTGGTCTTTACCAACTGGCACTCCTTCTGTTTTGTAAAGCAAAATGTCAGCTGCCTGCAAAACAGGATAAACCAAAAGGCCGGCATTAATATTTTTTTTGAATTGTCTGGATTTTTCTTTATATTGGGTCATTCTTTCCAGGTCTCCAATCGGAGCAACAGTGTTTAAAAGCCAGCAGAGTTCAGTGTGTTCTTTAATGTCTGACTGGACAAAAAAAATACTTTTTTCAGGGTTAATGCCGGCTGCTAGATAGACGATAGCAGTTTCTAGGATGTTTTTTTGGAGGTTTTCGGGTTGGTAGGGAATAGTCAAAGAGTGTAAGTCAGCAATAAAAAAGAAACACTCATTTTTTTCTTGGAGCAAAAGCCATTGCTTAATAGCCCCCAAATAATTTCCTATATGAATTTGGCCTGTTGGCTGTATGCCGCTTAAAACTCGCATAGCTTGTTTTAAATTCAAAATGCAAAATGCAAATATCAAAATGAAAGTTCAAAATTAAAAATTATTTAATCATTTTGGATTTTAAATTGTAATTTTACATTTTGATTTTTGATTTTTGATTTTCTTTTATACTTCAATAACTACTGGCAATATTATCGGCCTTCTTTCGGTTTTAGAGAAAAGGAATTGGCCAATTTTATTTCTAATTTCGTCTTTAACATAAGCCCAGTTAACTGCTTGGCCGCTTCCTGTAGCTCTATTTACAATATTGATTACTTTTTTTCTAGTTTGGCTAAGTAGTTCTTTTGACTCTTTTAAATATATGAATCCTCTTGATATTATATCAGGAGAACCTTTGACTTGACCAGTCTGTCTATCCACAACTGCCACTATAACAAACATTCCATCTTTTGCCAGCATTTGGCGGTCTCTTAAAACAACCTCTCCAATATCTCCGACGCCCAAGCCGTCAACAAAAACATAATTTGTCGGAACTTTTTCTTTAAGTATTTTAACGTTGTTTTCGAAAACTTGAATGATTGAACCATTGTCAGGAATAAACACCCGAGCTTTTGGGAATCCCATATTATAAGCTATTTTAGCAGCTTCTTTTAGTATAAAATGATTGGCGTAAACCGGAATAAAATAAGTTGGCTTGATCTGTCTTAAAATTTCTTTTATATCAAATATGTTGCTGTGTCCGGAAATATGTACATCCATTATTTCACTGTGGAAGACATTGTCGGAAAGGCGGTAAATATTATCTTTGAGTCGCTGAACCGTTCTTTCGTTTCCAGGGATTATTGATGAGGAAAAAATAACAGTGTCCTTTTTTTTAAGAATTATAAAGCGATGATTTCCAGTGACAATTCTTGAAAGGACAGACATTTCTTCACCTTGGGCCCCGGTGCATATTATAATAACTTTATTTTCGGGATAATTATTAATTTTATCTATTGGGATTATAGTTCCTTTTACTGGTTTGATATATCCTAATTTTTTTGCTATTTCCACATTTAATTTCATAGAAAATCCGTCAAGTGCCACTTTTTTTCCGATTCCCGAAGCATACTCCAAAATTTGTTTTATCCTTTGCAGTTGGGACGAGAAAGTAGCTATGATTGTTCTTCCTGGGGCCGAATCAATTAGATTATAAAGATTATTAAGCATTTGCTTTTCTGTTACAGGTTTTTCAGAGTTAATAGCGCCTAAGCTTTCCAGCATTAAAATTGTAGGTTTTTTTAATCTTGCCAGATGTGTATATTTTATTGCATCTCTTCCTACGGGTCCGTGTTCAATCATCCAATCGCCTGGATGAACGATCGTTGCGACTGGCGTTTCTATTATTGTGCCAACGGCATCCATGATTGCGTGGTCTACTTGGAAGAAAGATATAACGAAAGAGCCGAGATGGATTTTTTCTTGGATATTATTGATATAAATAGTTTTAAGCATTTTTGAACCCCCTTTGCTGAAATCTTCCTGGCGACGTTTAATCATCTCTATTGTTAAGGGTCTTCCTATAATAAGAGGATTGCCGAGTTTTCTTAGTAAGATGGGAGCTGCTCCTATATGGTCTAAATGGCCGTGAGAAAAAATAATGCCTTGGATATTTTTTTCCTTGCCTCTTAAATATTCAATATTGGGAATTACATAGTCAATGCCGGGCATATCTTCTTCAGGGAATTGCAAACCCATATCTAAGATGACAATATCTTTTTCATACTCAAAAACAGTCATATTTCTCCCAACCTCTTCGCATCCTCCCAAAGGAATTATTCGTAGATTTTGTTGTTTTTTCATGTGCGGGTAGGAGGATTTGCACCTCCATAGGATTGCTCCTGCTAGGTCCTGAACCTAGTGCGTCTTCTGTTCCGCCATACCCGCTTAACCTTTCAAGAAATCTAAATTTTTTGGCATTGATTTTAAGGGTTTTTCAAATCGGAGTTTTGGCACTTTTTTGTAGTTTTTGTTTTTTATCCATTTTAATTTTGCACTTTGCTCTTTGCTCTCTGATTTCTGAGCGACAGCGAAGTAGCAGGCGCCTTGCATTTTTTGAATGGGTTTATAATCGCTTTTTACTTCTTTTGCCATCCAATTTGCCATTTTCAGAGCTTTTTGCCAAGGGTTGATAGTAACATGGCCATAGTCAGGCAATATAACAACAATATCATTCTTTTTGGCTTTTACAGCATAAACATCTTTAATAATATCTTTTTCTCTTTTTTGCATTAAATAAATCGCCTCGCCTTCCAAAACAACATAGACCTCTCCGTATTTTCCAATATGCTCGTGACCTTTTGTTTTAACAAACTCTTTGCCAACCATTTTAGCAGGAATTATAGTAATATCATATCTCAAACCGTTTTTTTCTTTTAGGCCTCTATACATATAATATAACTCCAAATTAGGGGCTGTTCTTAGCCATTTTCTGTCATAGATAACCTCTTTCATATCGTATAAATATCTTATTTCCATGCCCTTCGAGTTTTTATATACCAATTTTCAATGCCTATAAAGCGTTTTGAGGGGTCAATAATTTTGCCTGCTTCAACCCTTTTTATTTCTTGAGAGATAGAATATAGATAAACCGGATTATATAAAAACACGGCTGGAGCATCTTCAATTAAGATATTCTGAAAAGAAATCAACTTTTTGGCTCGGTCCTCGGCGTTTGAAGATTTTCTGCTTTCTTCCAATAAATCATCTGCTTTTTTGTTGTCATAAAGAGACAAGTTTAATCCCGGGTCTTTTTTCTGGGAGGAATGCCAGAAAGGGAAAGGGTCAGGGATAGCTCCCAAGACCTCTCCAAATAATAATATTTCATAATTTCTTGTTTTAATAAAGTCCTGTTCAAGTTGAGAAAGAGGATATTTTTCAATTTTAACTTCTACTCCCAAGGCCTTCCATTGTTCTTTTAAAAGTTCTGCCGTTTTTACCATCTGTGTTTGGCCTGCGGTTACCAAAGAAAAACTTAATGGTAAAACTTCTTCCGGTTCTCCGAAGCATATTTCATTTAATTTCCCTCTAGTGTTTTTACCTACTGTTCCAGTGGTCTCTATATTATATTTTTCTTGGAATTTAAGGACTGCTGCTTTTGTTTTTGTTCCAAAATATCCGGTTACTTCTCCTTCTAAACATTTTTGAAGTTCTGTCACCTCTTTTCCTTTAGAGCCGATTGTTAATAAATTTTTAAACTGGAAAGCAGGTTCTTTTTTAATAATTTTTTCTCTCAGGCCATCTTGGTCTTCATCTTTAAATCCAGCTTCTTCTAAAATTTGTTTAGCTTTTTCTATATTAAATTCGTAAATTTTAGACGGTGATTCAAATCCATAAATCTCCGGCAAGATAGGGGAGTGGATAATTTTTTCGCCAAATTCTTCTTTATTGGTTCCATAATTTAAAGCCAGCCGTACTTCTTTATAAGATAGGGTTTTTGATTTTTCTTGATTGAAAAACACGGCGAAATATCTTGGAAAAGAAAATAGATAATTTTGCCAATTCTCGTTTAATTCTATCAAAGAACTTAAGCCCAGTCCTTTAATTTTTTCTCGTTGAGCTTCTTTGATTAATTCCTCTTCATTATTAAAAAACAAAACCTTGATTTCAGAAATATAAGGGGTTTTTCCAAAATAAAAGGGATTTCTATTTAGAGTTAAAGACGTTATTTGACCATCTTTCTTTTTTTGGATATTTTTTACTTTGTAGGGTCCGGAACCAACAGGCTCAAGATTATAAGGCTCTAAAGGGAAGTTTTCCAACAGGATATTCTGCCAGATATGTTGCGGTAAAATTTTAATAGTAGCATTTTCTAAAAAGGCGCTGTAGGGTTTTTTTAATTTAAACCTAACTGTTAAGTCGTCAATTTTTTCAATCTCCACTCCTACCCAATTTGCCCGGCACGGGCTATTAAAATCAGGATTTTGAATTGTTTTAATAGTAAAGATTATATCGTCGGCAGTAAGAGGATTTTTATCCTGCCAGAGGAGATTTTCCTTGAGATAAAAAGTGTAAACCTTTCCCTCTTCTTCAATAGTATAGTTCTTAGCTAAATCAGGAACTATCTGAAGATTTTTGTCGTACTTCATTAGACCGGAGAAAGTAAGCTGGACCATATCTCGGTCAACATCAGAATTGGCATAGACAGGATTAATAAATCTTGGTTGGCCAACCAATCCCTCAATATAGGTTCCTCCTTTGGCTGGCGCTATTTCAGTGTTTTTGAAGTAAAAATTGATTAAAAGAAAAACAGAGGAAACAAGGGTCAAAACAAAAAAACCGAGAAAAGCAATTTTTTCTTTTTTGCTTAAGACATTAAAAAAATGTTTCCATTGAGACCTAGCCGGCCATTTAGTAGACATTAATTAAATAACAAGATTGGCTAAAGCTAAGATAATGAAGAGGACTCCGCAGATGATGGTTAGCCAGAAGATTTTTTTCTGCAGTCCCCGCCGGGTAGCGTAAAAGCCGCCCCCTTCGCCTCCAAAAGCCGAACCCAAAGCAGTTCCTCTTTGCTGAAGAAGGATAAAAACAATTAAAAGAGTGGCTACTACAATTTGAGCAATTAGTAGTATATTATACATGTTTTTTCTTAGGATTGTATAAACCGAAAAATAAATTGAGGGCCCAGATTATAAAGGTTGTCCAAAAAAGAGGCAGGAGACCAATAATTTCCAGCTCTTTTGGGAAAAGAATTTCTATTAGCCAGACCAAAGCCATATTTATTACTAAACTGAATAATCCTAAAGTTAAAATTCTGATTGGCAGGGAAATGGTTTTTAAAATTGGCTTGATGAAAAAATTAATAATACCAAGCGCTCCGCCGATGAGCAAGAGCATTTTATAATCTCCTCTAAATTCCACGCCCGGCACAAATCTTGAGGCCAAGAAAAGTCCTAAAATTCCAGAAATAACGTGAAAAAGCAATTTAGCCATCATATTTACAATATATCATCAATTAAACTTTTCCACAAGGAGCAGCTTGTAATAGTTTTAGGTTTTGGTAAAATAAAATAAAGATGAAAACTTCTAAGATTATTATTCTGATAGCAATAGGAGTTTTAATAACTTTCAGTTTTGTTTTTTCTAAAGAAGCATCAGCTCAGGAATTAGGAAATATAGAGCTGCCGTCTATCCCAACTATATCAAAACCCATCAAAGATATGACCATCCCAGAGCTTCAGGCAAAGATAGCAGAGATAATGGCAGTTATCAAACAGCTGCAAAGTATTTTAGCTCAACTTACGATACCATCAGATTTTAGATTTACAAAGAATCTCAGCCTTGGGATGAAAGATGAAGATGTAGTCAATCTGAAAATTGTTTTGGCAGTTGAAAATTGTATTTCCAACGTAACCAATACCAATTATTTTGGCACTAAAACCAAGGAAGCTGTAATTAAATTCCAAGCCAATTACAATATCCCAGCTACTGGCTATGTAGGTCCAATGACCAGAACCAAACTAAATGAACTCTTACAGCAGCCAAGATCCTTTTCCCAGCAACCATCCACATCAACTCCCACACCAACTCCCACACCTACACCTACACCCACGCCAAGTCCAACACCCACGCCAACA
>PEYC01000056.1:0-308 GCA_002774555.1 Candidatus Nealsonbacteria bacterium CG08_land_8_20_14_0_20_36_22 | reverse complement strand
ACTCAAGTGATCTTCCGTCAACGGGATTCTGATCACCATCGGCGATAACCCCTTGGGGTGGTTTATCAGCCAATCACAATGGCCATGGCTCACAGTTCTTGTGGGCCATGGCCATTGTTTTTCAGCCACGAAATCGGCAACCAGGATCTGTAACAAGTAATCCCACCCACCACCTCTGGGTTTTCACCACACCGTGTACGGCACCGATATGGTCAAGATATCGTCGATCCCGGGGGGCAGCTCGGGTAGATCATTCCCGTTCTGGACTCGACGGGTCACATCCGATCTGGGGCATCAATACCCAGCAG
>PEYC01000030.1 GCA_002774555.1 Candidatus Nealsonbacteria bacterium CG08_land_8_20_14_0_20_36_22 | reverse complement strand
TACCTGTGCCGGGACAATCACAAGTAGTAGGATCTGCTCTGTCTGGATATAAGGCATCTTCAATCCCGGTGTCTGCCGCGTAAAAGGCAATAACTGAATTTTCCATTCCTTTGAGCATTTTCATTTGGCTTATTAAAATCGCGCTCAAACCCAAAACAATAGCCAAAAGAATAGACATTATGATAATAGTAAGATATAAAGAAACGCCCTTATTCATCTTAACATTTAAACATTTTAACATATTAACATTTTAGATTATTTTAATCCTTGGATTGAGCACCAAAGCATTGCGCCAATTTCTTCAGTTAATTTAATTGCCTTATTATAATTTTCTTTGTCTACATATCCTTCTATTAAAGAAAAATAAATTAGATATTTTGATTCTTTAAGAGATCCGTAAGAGATTTCCCAAAAATTTTGTTTAACTGCTTTCTTCATCCGAGCGAAACCCTCAATATAATTCAAGATAATTGATAGCGTTGCTCTTCTTAATTGAGAAGTTACTCCATACAGTTCTTCTTTCGGAAAATTTTTAGTTATTTTATAAACCAGATGAACATATTTATCCATTTTCGCCTTTAATTGATCGGGAAACGAATCCACAATGTTAATATGTTAATATGTTAATATGTTAATATGTTAATATGTTAATATGTTAATATGACCTATATTCAACAAAAATTAAACCTGCTTTGTTTACTTTAATGGTTTTGGTTTCTGATTCGTCGTCTATTAAACAAATCACAATGCTGGTTTGAGAACCTAAATCCTGGTTACCATTGTTTGTCAGATAAACTTCCGGGTCAGGCGGTTTAAAAATTATATTAACAAAGGGATTATCCAAATTTTGAATTTCTACTCCACTTTCAAAAGAAATTCTTTCAATAAATTCTCCGCTCTCAGAATCACATCCATTGCATTTCTGATCATCATCTATATCAGCAAATAAAACATAGGATTCTTGAACGGTACTTCTTAAATATATTCCGTAGCCGCCTTCCGGAACTTCCCCCCCAACTCCTTCTGCTTCTGCGCCCAAAGCCATTCCCTGGGCCCTTCTTATGTCTTGAGCCAATTTATTGGCTGATCGTTGAAGAGCGAGTTGTTTTCTGGCAGGTTGATAATAAGGAAAAGCAATGACAGATAAAATAGCGATAATGGCTATAACAATAATAAGCTCAATTAAAGTAAAGGCCTTGTTAAATTGTTTCACCCCGTTAAAAATCTTCATTGATTTTACCCCATTAGAAATTTTATTCAATACTAATTTCTAACGGGGTTTCATCGTTAAATTGTTAAATTGAATAAATCAAAATACCATCCAATCATCTTTTCTCCCCAGAACAAAGCAATAAATATTCCGGTTACTAAAAACGGTCCAAAAGGCACTTCGCTTTTCAGGGTTTTTCTTTTGGCTAAAATCAATCCTACTCCTATTATAGCACCAATTAAAAAAGCTAAAAAAAGAGCAACTAAAATATTAGGGAAACCCAAAAATAAACCCATAAAAAACGCAAGCTTTATGTCGCCAATGCCCATTGCCTTGCCGCGGGAAATTAAAACTATCGTCAGAAAAAAAATAGCCGCCCCAAAAGCGCTCAAAATTGAATAATTAAAAATTGAAAATTGTTTAGAAATTAAAAATTGAAAATTAAAAATTAAAGCTATAATAATTGCTGGAAAAATTATTTTATCTGGAATGATAAAGTGCTTTAAATCATAGACAAAAATAGTAATCAGAAAACAAGCAATGATAAAATTGAAAATTGAAAATTGAAAATTGAAAATTAGGAGAAATAGCAAGCCGGTTGCTATTTCGACTAAAGGATACTGAAGAGAAATCTTTTTTCGGCAGTATCGACATTTTCCCCTCAAAATAAAAAAGCTTAAAACCGGAATCAAATCCTGCCAGGATAATCTGTGTTTGCAAAAGGGACAAAAAGATCTACCCCTGGGAATGGCAAGCCGGTAAATTACGCAATTCAAAAAACTGCCCACTGCCAGACCTGTTAGAAATATAATAACAGAAATCATTTTATTAATTTCTCTAATTCCTTAATTGTTTCTGAGACAAGTTCTTTTTTGACCCAATCTTTTTGTTTCTGGTCTAAAACTTCGCCTAATCCCTGAAGAACATTTTTCGGAGTATAGTTTTTTTCAATAAAAGAGAGTAAAAAATTAAGATAATCTTTTAGATTTTTACCTGTTCTTTCTTTGATTAGTTTTTCATTAATGGGAAAACCGACTTTCAAAAAATAATAAACATCAAAAATATCTCGAGCGACTGGTTGTTTCCTATTGCTTAAAGCAACCATCTTGTTGGTTAACATGGTCGCTTTATCAACTATTTTCATCTCTACCCCCAGGAACCAAATAGAATTATATTCATTGTTTTTCCAAATTCTTTTATTAAGTTCAATTTTAATATTTGGAGAATTTTTCTGGTAATCCAAAAGAAAAAAAAGGGTAAATTGTTTATCTCGGAAGTTTTTTATCTCTCCATGTTTTTGTAAAACTGTTCTTAAATTATCTTTTTCTGATTCGGTTAACGACGTTAAAATATCAAAATCCAAATCTAAAGAAGCTCTAGGCAAATTATAAAAAAGATAAGCACAGGTTCCTCCCTTGAAACCCAATTTTCCATTAAATTTTTTAAAGATATCCAATAAAATTGCGGTTAAAATTTGCTTATGAATTTGAAGGTTTAAAGCTCCTTTAGTCATAAATTAGGAAGATAACTTTTTTAATAACCGTCTAATTTTCTTATTAACCTCCTTGGGATAATAAAAAGATATTTCTTTTAAATAAGTACCGTTGATATTTTCCGGGTTGTCCATATTGGGAAGCAAGCCAAAATAAAAGCTGTCTAAAATTGCTCTTTCTGGACAAGCTATGCTTAAATTATCCTTGTAATTAATTCCTTCTAAGTTGAAAAAGAGATTTTTTTTCATCGCATAATATTTAAAAACTTTCTCTTTGACTTTTTTTTGATAATTAAAAAGGGCAACCGAAGTAATTGTATTACTAAGTTGAAAAGAGACCTTGTGATAAAAAAAAGAGCTATGTAAAGAAATGTAAGAAGGAGAAATTATAAGATTGGCAAGTTCGTAATCATTAAAATCTTTACTCAAACTATAATAACCCTTAGAGATTCTAAAAATTAATCCTTTGTCAGTCATTCTTTTGGCAATCATCTTGGTAGTTTGATTTTTAACTTCCCATAGACTCTGAAGGTTTTTTAAACTAAAAACAGTCTTTCCAGATCCAGCTAATATTTTTAATCTTTGGGCATTATTCATCTTTTTAATATATAAACAACAGAAGTATACAAATTTGTATACTTCTATCTTATAAAACTATTATGGCTTGTCAAGTGTGGAAAACCACATTTTAACCAAGACCCGACTTCTTTTAGGGAAACAAGAAACAGGACTTTATATTAAAAGTCCTATCTAAAACAATAAAGCCCTGTTTCTAAAAAACGAGAATTAAAGACAATTATCACATTTTCGCAAACCCAAACCTACAAACTTTCAACTTTGGATAATTCCACTAATTACAACCTGCCGGAGGTGTAAACGTACCTTCAGTTACTGTCCAAGCAGCAGTATTACAATCGGTATCTGCATGTCCTGTTAAAGTTACAGTGTAACCTGGACTAGCAACGTTGCATGAAAGTCCATCACCTCCAGCTGCATATGTTACCCCTGTAACTCCTAATTGGGTTGCGGTAGGTAAGTAAACACCTGAAGATGCACTGCACATGTCTATGCCTGCTGCTGGGTTTGTTGCTGCTACTAAACTATTCGCGCTCACATCGCAACACATTGTAATTCCCGCTCTAATACCGGTAAGAGTAGCTTTTGTTGCAGCAACCCTCGCTTTTGTCCTTGCACCGCCCAATGAGACCAAAACAATTGAAGCCAGAATACCGATAATGGCAATAACAACCAGCAATTCAATTAAAGTAAACCCTCTTTTTTTCATAATCATTTA
>PEYC01000047.1 GCA_002774555.1 Candidatus Nealsonbacteria bacterium CG08_land_8_20_14_0_20_36_22 | reverse complement strand
TTTTTTAGATCAGATATTCTGAGAGTATCACTTCACGCTGGCCGAAATTAAAAGTTTGATTTTCAGCGTAGTGACTTTCAAGTAATCTTTCCGGAATCTTTGTTTGTAATACCGCCAGAATTTTTAGAGGATTAATTCCTTTTTTAAGTTCCTCGCCAAGAGCTTTGAAGGATTCTTTGGACGTTTGTTTGGGCAGTCCACCCTCTTCCAGTTGAGTTATAACCTTTTTCAGATATAGTTCCTGCTCATCAGTAAATTGACGACGATCTTTCATTGTCGCTTTAATGATTCTTAAAACCTGGGTGGCGCTGTCTCGACCTCCACGCAGATCAGTATCTATTAGTTCTTCGGTAGTGGCAAAGACAAATGCTTCTTTATTTTTATCCAAGAGTTCATAGAATTTGTCAGGTAGTTGTTCCTTCTTATCCTGTTGATCCGACTCTAAAAGCTTGGCCGCAGCAATAAAATCAAGCTCTTGAGAATCTTGGTCGCTTTTGACTTGAAAGAATTTTTGTAGCTTACCACGGCGAAAATATGTGATTAGAATGTCTTTCCCTGATTGTAGGGCCTTCGCCGTCCGGGCTTTTTTGGGCAATCTTTTAATTTTCTCAAACATTTCCGGATTTTTATCTCTAAGCTCTTTAATAAAGTGTAAATACTTTAGTTCGCTCTCTTCGAGCCCTTCTTCACCGGTTAGGGTGATTTTGGAAGTTAGCTTATCAAATAGTTCATGCTGTTCGATTGGTTCGCCTTCAGTTAAGAGTTGGGCATCAGCTCCGAGTAAAGTAATAAAAGCATTTATCTTTGCTTCGGCGGCTTCTTTTAATTTGATCTCATCGTTGGATTGTTTCGTCGGGAAAAAGTTGAAAGTATATATTCTATCGAATTTGGTATCAACGCGATTAACACGACCGACTCTTTGCATCATTCTGGTTGGATTCCAAGGAATATCATAGTTGATAACAACATTAGATTGATGGAGATTAACACCTTCTGACAAGACTTCAGTGGTAATTAATATTTTAAATTCATTACTTTTATTTCGAGCCCTGGCATCGAAATTATCAATCACTTTTTCTCTAACGGCCGCGCCAGATCCGCCGGTGAAACAAATAGTTGTGCCGGGCATCTTCTCTTCTAAGTTTTTGGCCAAATATTGGGCAGTTTCCTTAGACTCGGTAAAGATGATTAATTTATTTTCCCCTAGCACTGGTTTGGATTTTAAAGAATTGATTAAAGATTCCAACTTTGGATCGCGGGTAACTTGCTTCCAAAGTTTTTGTATTTCCTTCAAGGTTGCCAAATCACTTTCTAGAAGTTGCCTAAATTCGGGTTTAAATTGTTGGCTGGAGTACTTTTGAGCTTTATCATCATCAATTAGTTTTTGAATCGCTTCATCATCGTCTTCTTCCAAGAACTCAAAAATCTTATAAGTATATTTTTTACTGACATAGACATTACCGGCATCAAACTCATTTAAGAATTGCTGGTAGGAATGAGCGAAACGCTCGATGGTTTGTCTGAAAGCATAAAAACTACTTTCTAATCTTTTTACCAGAAGAATTTTCATAAATTTACCCATGTTTTTCTGAGCCAGTTCCTCCGGTTGAGAAAGTTGTCCTTTGTAATAAAGCATCGGCGTATAACGGGCATATTTGAAATTTTGGGCAATGAGTTGAATGGTCTTGGTAAAAATTTTGTCTTCTTCGTCGTCCAGTTCATAAAAACAAGGTTCCGGCTTTTCAACTTCGGGAAATTTTAAGTTCTGTTTTTCTAAATCTTTGCCAAAATAAGCCAAAATTTCTGAACGGGTGCGGCGAACCATTAAGTATTTAAGAACTTTTTCTCGAATCTCCTGGGCATTTTCTTTGACTGTTTTAATATATTCAGCGTAATCCTTTTGACGGTCTAAATCTTTTATTTTCCTATCCAAGCTGTTAAAAAAGCGTTCAAGATCAGGCATACCAGGGACGGTGCTTTTTCTTGCTTTTTGAAAAAGTTTGATTTGGCTTAAAATATCTTTGGGTGAATTATTGTAGGGCGTAGCAGTAACCAAGATAACACGTTTGCCGCGGCAGATTTCAGCCAGTTTTTCATATGTGATATTACTTTCCGTTCGAAAACGATGAGCTTCATCAATAATGATATTGGTGTATTTTTCGGTTCCTTGTTCGACTAAACTATCCAATTTTCCAATAGACTCAAAATCAGCCGGCACTCGAAAATCAGAAAAGACATTTGGCCACGACCCAGGGTTGTTTTTTTCTAATAGCACAGGCGGAGCGATTACTAATGTTCTACCATCTAGTTGTCCAGCAAGCATTGCGGAAACATAGGTTTTGCCTAATCCAACAACGTCTGAGATGAATACACCGCCATACTCTTCAAGAATTTTTTTGGCATTAAATACAGCTTGTTCTTGATATTCCAATTTTTTAAACTCTATCGGCAAATATTTTACAAAAAGTTCATCGGTCCTGCTCAATTCATCTTTAAAATATTCATAGAGAAACTTAAGGTAAAGTTCATATGGGGTAATATCATTAGAAAGCCAAGTTTTAGTTTGGATTGTTTCAACATATTTTTCACTTACATCAATGGCATTTTGCCAAAGTTCATTAAATTTCTTCTGGGCAAAGTCGTAATCGGCTCGATTTTTTAGTTCGACATTAAATTCAAGGTTGTCAATTAAACCAGCTTGAGTAAAATTACTGGAACCAGTAATTACCCGACCTTTATCCCGATCACCTTCGGCGAAAGTCATAATGTAAAGCTTAGCATGAATTTTCTCTGAAGGATAAGCTCGAATTTCTAGTTTCTTATTTCTAATCCATTCAATAAATTTATTCACTCCCTTAACAGTATTTTGATTATCTTCCGAATTTTCCATTTCTCTTTCAACCAAACCTTCAATTTCCTGCTTAGCTTCAGCACTTGAAAACTGTAATGGCTGTTGTGTTAATTGCTTGGCATTTTGCATTAAGTCGTAGGTCTTTTTATTTGT
>PEYC01000048.1:173-11986 GCA_002774555.1 Candidatus Nealsonbacteria bacterium CG08_land_8_20_14_0_20_36_22 | reverse complement strand
TTTATCAAAGAATCATACGGTAGGCAATGTTAAGACCTGTTTTTGTATATAGAAAGGGCGAGCGGGCAAAAAATTTTCTTTCCCCCACGCCCCTTTAAAATTTTTTGCGCCCGAGCCGTCGTTTTCAGTTTATTTCTGCCTGCCGCAGCAGGCGGCGGGCAATTAAAAATCAGCGTTGGGATTTTCTTGAAAATAGGTTCGGATTTTGATTAAAACACACCGCCTAGATAAAAAAACAGAGACCCGGGTCTCTGTTTTTTTATCTAGGCGGAGGGGGTGAGATTCGAACTCACGTGGAGCTTGCGCCCCAAATGGTTTTCAAGACCATCCCGTTATGACCACTTCGGTACCCCTCCAGCGGAGAGGGAGGGATTTGAACCCTCGATAGAGTTATTACACCCTATAGAAGTTTAGCAAACTTCCCCTTTCAACCAAACTCAGGCACCTCTCCAAAATTATTTTCATTCTACCTCTAAAAACTCATTAGGTCAATTGATTTTTGAAAAATTTTATGATAAATTAAAATATAATGTCCCTATAGCTCAATGGATAGAGTAGTGGTTTGCGGAACCACTGATGGAAGTTCGACTCTTCCTGGGGACACAACTACAAATTTTCCTCAGTTATCACTTTTATTCCGTTCTTTTTCAATAAAGCGGTTGCAACGCCGTCACCTTTTATAATTCTTCCGGAAAAAGTGCCATCGTAAATTTCTCCGCAACCGCAGGACGGGCTTTTTTGTTTAAAAATCGCTTCTTTAATACCAAGCAATTTTGCCAGTTTCAAAACTTCTTCTGCCCCTCTTTTATGATTTTCAGTTTCATCTCTTCCTGATTTAGTAATTACTCTATCCTCTCGTATTTCCCGATTTTCTCTCGGAGTCGGCAATCCTCCTAATTGCTCTGGGCAAACCGGAATCAAAAATTCCTTTTTTGCCAAAGCCAAAACTTTTTTATCTTCCTTACTTTTACCATCATAGCGGCATTTTATTCCCAATAAACAAGCGCTGCAAAATTTCATATAAATTTTTCCATTTTATAACATCGGATTGGTTTTCGCAGAATTTTGATTTTTTTAAATCCTTGCTTCTGGTAAAAACCAATTGACTGCAAAAGCGCTTCAAGCTCAACTTTCTTGATATTCTTCTTCTGCGCTTTTTTAATGACGTAATTTATAATCAAGGTTCCTATTCTTTTTCTTTGCTCTCCGGGACTAATGTATAAGGTTGCAATTTTCCTTTTCTCTAACCGGCCCATCCCAATAATTTTTCTATTCTTCTCAGCAACGAAAAAATCTGACTTTTTTGAAAGTTTTACAATATTTTCCGAAAAGTAAAAATTTCTTAAAAATTCTTTTTCTTTTTGATTTAATTTTTTCGCAACCGCAACGCAATCATAAATTATCCTGCTGCATATCTTAGAGTCGCTCTTCCTAAATTTTCTTATTTTTATCTCCATAAAATTTATTTAGCATTCGTATTTTATTTGATTTTAAGGGGGTTTTCTCTTATTATAAATTAACACGATTATTTAATTTAGTAAAATGGATTTATCTACGACAATTGAGAGAATTCCGAGAATAGGGCCGGTTTTTCAGAAACGGCTAAAGAAACTGGGAATTAAAACAGTTCAAGGCCTGCTTTTTCATTTTCCCCATCGTTATGAGGATTTTTCTAATTTGATTCCAATTTCCAAAGTCAGAATCAATGAAATCTGCACGGTGCAAGGCAGAATTTTAGAAATTAAAACCATTAGAACCTGGAAAAGAAGAATGTTTTTAACCCAAGCGATTATAGAAGACGAAACAGGAGCAATCAAAACTACCTGGTTCAATCAGCCATATTTAACTAAGATTTTAAAAAAAGATGATTATGTTTTTTTGTCCGGAAAAGTAACTGTCGGGACAAGTGGGGTTTATTTAAACAATCCGGCTTACGAGAAAGCTTTCCTTGGCAAGGATTTGGTCCATACGGGTCGACTAGTGCCGATTTATCCTGAAACAGAAGGACTATCTTCAAGATGGCTAAGATATATTTTAAGGTCTTTACTTATTTGTTTAAAAAATAAAATTCCTGAGACCTTGCCGGAAAAAATAATTAAGAAAGAGGGATTTTTACCTATAAATAAAGCTCTTTGGCAAATCCATTTTCCGGAGTCAGAAAATTTAGCAAAAAAAGCCCAAGAAAGATTTTCTTTTGAAGAATTATTTTATATTGAGCTTTTTGTCTTAAGAGAAAGGGCCCGGCTCAATAAAGAAAAATCCGTCTCCATTCCTTTTAACATAGACCTAACTAAAAGATTTGTTGATTCTCTTCCCTTC
Organism: Candidatus Nealsonbacteria bacterium CG08_land_8_20_14_0_20_36_22; assembly: GCA_002774555.1. Classification (GTDB taxonomy): domain Bacteria; phylum Patescibacteriota; class Minisyncoccia; order Minisyncoccales; family GWA2-38-27; genus PEYC01. The sequence continues at coordinate 9,667 of PEYC01000048.1, read as the reverse complement.
AAGCTCACCGACGCCCAAAGAAAATCGGCTTACCAAATCCTGAAAGACCTGGAAAAATCAAGACCGATGAACCGGCTCTTAGAGGGGGACGTTGGCTCGGGAAAAACTGTGGTAGCAATAATGGCCGCCCTAAACACGATTAAAGCCGGTGAGCAAGTAGCTTTTATGGCGCCAACTGAAATTTTAGTTAAACAACACTTCCAAGAAGTAGAAAAACTTCTCAAAGATTTTAATTTAAACATCGGGCTTTTAACCGGCAAACAGGACCAATTTTATTCTAAAAAATTAAAAAATCAAGTGATAGAAATTTCCCGAGAAAAACTGCTGGAAAAAGCAGAAAATGGCGAGATAGATATTTTAATTGGCACTCATGCTTTAATACAAGATAAGGTAAAATTTGGAAAACTGGGATTAGTTGTTTTGGATGAACAGCATCGCTTCGGAGTGGAACAAAGAGCCCGCCTTTGCCGGGGCTACGGCGGGCAAACAAAATTAATTCCTCATTTATTGTCAATGACTGCCACTCCTATTCCCCGGACCCTATCTTTAACCATTTACGGCGACCTTGATTTATCTTTAATTGACGAATTGCCAAAAGGCAGAAAAAAAATAATTACAAAAGTAATCAGCCCTAAAGAAAGAAAAAAAACTTATGATTTTATCAGAAAAGAGGTAAAAAAAGGAAGGCAGGTTTTTGTGATATGCCCGAGAATAGAAGCTCAAAACTCAAAACTCAAAACTCAAAATCAAAAAGATGTTTTAGGATGGGCAGAAACAAAGGCGGTGAAAGAAGAATACGAAAAATTGTCAAAAACGGTTTTCCCGGATTTGAAAATTGGAATGCTCCATGGAAAAATGGCAAGCAAAGAAAAAGAAAAAATAATGAAGGATTTTAAAAACAAAAAGGTCCAAATTTTGGTCTCAACTTCGGTTGTTGAGGTGGGAATTGATGTTCCTAATGCGACGGTTATGATGATTGAAGGAACGGAAAGGTTTGGATTGGCCCAACTTCATCAGTTTAGAGGAAGAGTAGGCAGAGCCGGCTACCAGTCCTATTGTCTTTTATTCACCGAATCACCGGCCAGAAAAACAAAACAGCGCTTAAACGCGCTGCTCACTTCTGAAGACGGATTCAAACTGGCTGAAAAGGATTTAAAAATCCGGGGGCCCGGCGATTTCGCCGGCACAAGGCAATGGGGAATTCCTGATTTAATGATGAATTCTTTAACTAATGTTCGTTTGGTTGAAAAAACCCGCGAAGCGGCAAAAGAAATCTTAACCGAAGACCCTCAATTAAAAAAATATCCCCGACTCCTGGCAAAACTAGGAAGATTTAGGGAAAGGATACATTTAGAGTAAAATTTATTTTACCGGACAATCACATCCTTTACAAAAACCATCCTCGCCACAATAATATTTTGCACCAATACATTTTAGAATGTTGGGATAACCTGGGCTACAATAAGAATTCATATTTTCCAAAGAGCAATCATTGTCGTCGGAACAAGGAATATTTCTTTTTATTACTTTTGAATAATTCTCATTAAAACATGAAACTACATAGTGACTGGAGCACTCGGCATACTTTACAGGCGGAGGGAGTTGTGGAGGAAAAGGAACAAATGGTTTCCAGATGTAGTAACAAACTAAATAGCCAACCAAAATAGCGCAAACAACAATAATTATTATTGTTATTGGGAAAGAAATTTTTTTGTTCATAAGTTTACTTTTATAAAGTTAATAATATCTTCTGCGATATTCAAAGCTTCTTTTGCTTGTTCTTTTTTGGCGGGTGGATACTCTATCGGGTATCTCGAAACTAAATAATATTGACTTAGGGTATCTGTTTTTTCCAAGAACTTAAGAAAATTTTTATCTATTTTCGCACACAACTTAAGAAGTTGGGTAAGGTCGTGAATTTTGGGAAATTTTCTTTTGTGATAAACTAAAAATCCCTTTAAATACTTTTCTACTGCCTGTTGACATTGAAAACAAATTTGGGGATAAAAAGATTCCAATTCCTTAAAACCAGCCCTAGCGAAACCAAGTTCATTATCGGCTATATCAAACCATTCTTGAGCTAATTTTTTATTATTTTGCTGACCCATATAATATTCTGCCCTTTTTAATAATTTCTTCAATAAAAGAATCTCCTAAGATTAGTCTTTTTTTTACCTCTTCTGGGTTCATCACCAAAATATCAAACGCATGATTGATTCCGTGAAGATATTTTCTTGCCTCCGGAATTCTTTTATATGGATTTTTTTTTGTCTTTTTAATTATTAAGATATCTATATCGGAATCTTCTGTTGGTTTGCCCCAAGCATAACTACCAAAAAGAATAATCTTTTCTGGATTATATTTTTTTAGATTTTTTATTGTTTGGTTAATTTTTGTCATATTTTATTTAATCTTATCAAATCCAATAATAAATATCAATAGATTTTATTTTCTAAATTTTTCGGTTATCCAAAAGCCCATATATCTGCCGAGCATTAACCGGGTTTGGGCGTCAAGCGACGGCAAGGCGACGAAAAATATCATCGTTATGGGTAAAAGAAGCCAACCAAAAGCAAAAATTAAATATTTGTAACGGCCGTATTCTGGGGGTTTTGGCGGAAGTAAAAGAAAACTTAAATAAACAGAGAGTACCAAACCAATCATAGCCAAAGTCATAATCCGACTGATTACTTTCGGAAGATTGTAAGAAATTATGGTCTGGGAAAATTCAGGACCTCCAAGAATTAGAGGCAACCAACCTAAAAGAAAAATCATAATACTGGATGTGGCCCAAGAAAAATGACCCTCAATTAACTCAATTCCTAAAGAAAGTTTCTTTAAAAAAGGAATTTTTCTGTTTTTCAAAAATCCAAAAAGAAAATAAGGAATATCAGCCACTCCATAAGCCCATCTCCTCTGCTGTCTGTAAATATTAATTAAGGTTCTGAAAAAACTTTTCGCTATATTAGCATCCATTGAAAGAGGATAATACAATGGTTTGACTTGATAGTCCCCGTTATATTTTAAAAAACATTGCCAAAAAATCCGCGAATCATCAGAAACAATATTGGTTTGTTTAAAACCAACGTCTACCAAGGCCTTAAAACTCATCGAATGAGAAGAAAAAGTAACCAGTTTCTCTGGTCTCTCCTGGTTCATAGTATGCCAAAAGGTTGAGGAAAAAGAAAAAACCCGAGAAATTACCGACGCCTTCCAGATATTATTTATGAAAAGAGGAATCGGCTGAAAGCTGGTTCTGGAAGGTTTTTCTGCAGTTAAATAGTAGTAAGCCAAGCAACTAAAATATTGTGGAAAAACGCAAGTGTCAACATCAAAAGAAGAAAAAATTATTCGTTCATAAGGGATTTTTAAAGGGTCAATAATTTCCTGTTTTGCTTTTCTGGTAGCCCAAGTTTCGTTTGAACCCTTGCCGGCTATTTCTCCCGGCAAATTTGTTGGATGCCAGATTATTATAAATTTAAAAAATTTGGAGCCAAACTCTTTTTCTATCTGCCGGGCGGTTTTTTCTGTTTGGTTTCTCATTTTTTCCTCGCAAGCCAAAACTACGAGCATTCTATTTTTGGGATAATCTGTTTTTTCTAAATTTTGGAAACTGTCTCTGACAATTTCCAAGGACTCTTTGGACATTGGAATAATAATAAGGTGATAAATTTTTCTCCAATTTTCAATTGTTTCAAGTTTTTCTCTCCAATTAGTTTTTTCGTTTTCTGCCATTTTTTTGTAACCAGCCCAAAGATGCAATGAAAAATAAATCGTCCTGAAAAACCAAAAAACTACAAAAGCAATAATGAAAACAGCGACCCAAAAAGGCTGCCATTTTGAAAATAAAACAGCTAAAATTAAAACTCCCCAAGAAAGAATACCCGGCAAAATCTCAAAAAACCTAAAAATAAATCTTTCCCAGGGATTTTTTAAATCAGCTGCTCTACTAAGACTAAGATAATAATCAGAATTCATATCTCTTATCACTATTCTACAATATAATACTAATTTCCCCAAAAAAAGGCGATCTCTTTTGGGGACCGCCATTACTGTACTTTGATTTTGCTGGATGCTATTTAGTGCTTTGTTTTTGACGCTGTTGAATTTCTTGTTGGAGTCTCAACTTCTCCAACTCCAGCTTAAGTTTATTCACTTCTTGCTGAAGTTTTTGGTTCTCGTCTTCTAGGTGCTGAATTTTGCCCTTTATCCTGACATCCTCAAAATACTGATTATTTACTACTGGAACATACTCACGAACAACATACGACTGTTGTCTTTGCTGCTTCTCAGCGAGATCTATAACCCGATTAGCCACCTGGATTCTACCGACCTCGCTGATAATCCCACCTAATCCATAACCGTAATCGCCTCCATAAATACCGCCGTAATAACTGGGGTAGTTACCCAAAACACCTGCCCAGCTTCCAGCCAGAGCTTGACCAGAAACACTCATCACCACCACTATTACTGCAATCATCAATCGTTTCATCTTACACCTTACCTTTCTGTAACATCTAAGTTACTTTTCAAAGTACACCTATATTGTAGCATACCTAAAATATTTGTCAAGGGGTTTGAGCTTTTTGTGCCGCCACGGAGAGTCGAACTCCGATTTATGCCTTGAAAGAGCATTGTCCTAACCGTTAGACGATGGCGGCTTATTATTATTTTATCCTAAAATTTGAAAAAAATCAAGTTTTTAGATACTATACAAAATATGAACATATTGGCAATTGAAACATCTTGCGACGATACTTGCGTTGCAGTAATTAAAGCTTCGGGTAAAAAGAAGCCTCGTTTTAAAATATTATCTAATATTATTTCTTCGCAAGTAGAAATTCACAAAAAATATGGCGGCGTTTATCCTTTTTTAGCAAAACGGGAACATCAGAAAAACTTACCAATTATATTAAAAAAGGCGCTAAAAAAAATAAAAATTGACTTAATCGCTGTCACAATTGGACCGGGATTAGAACCCTGTCTGTGGGTGGGAGTGAATTCTGCAAAAGACCTTGCCAAAAAATTAAATATTCCGATTGTTCCGGTAAATCATATTGAAGGACATATACTTGCTAACTTTGTTGGCAAAATTCAAAATTCAAAATTCAAGATTCAAAATTTCCCGGCTATCTGTTTAGTGGTAAGCGGAGGACATACTCAATTGATTCTGATGAAAGATATTGGGAAATACAAGATTTTAGGGGAGACAAGAGACGATGCGGCTGGAGAATGTTTTGATAAAGTTGCCAGAATTTTGGGACTGGGTTATCCCGGAGGACTAATCGTCGCCAAAATGGCGACTAAAATCAAAAAAGAACAAGTTCCTCGCAAGCGAGAGCAAAAATCAAAAATCAAAATTAAACTGCCGAGGCCGATGTTCAACCAGAAAAATTATGATTTTAGTTTTTCCGGATTAAAAACCGCGGTTTTGTATACATATCAAAAATCAAAAATCAAAAATCAAAAATATAAACAACAAGTTTGTAAAGAAGTTCAACAAGCAATTATTGATGTTTTGCTCAAAAAAACCATCAGAGCTGCCAAGGATTACAGAGTAAAAACAATAATCTTGGGTGGAGGAGTTTCGGCTAATCAAGAATTGCGCAAACAATTCAAAGTTCAAAATGCAAAATGCAAAATTCCAGTTTTAATTCCACTTAAAAATTTATGTACTGATAACGCAGTAATGACAGGAATAGCGGGGTATTTTAATTTAAATAAAAAAACCAAAAATTGGAAAAAAATCAAAGCAGATGCTAATATAAGGATATAATGAAGCTATCTAAAGTATATAATCCGAAACAAGTCGAAGACAAAATTTATAAACTTTGGTTAAGGTCGGGTTTTTTTAATCCGGATAAATTGCCGAAAAAACATAAAAAACCTTACACGATTGTTATCCCGCCGCCGAATGTTACCGGCGAACTTCACATCGGTCATGCTTTAAATGCAGTAATCCAGGATATTTTAATCCGCCAAAAAAGAATGCAGGGTTTTAAAACCCTTTGGTTACCGGGAACCGACCATGCTGGCATTGCTACTCAAAATGTGGTGGAAAAAAAATTAAAAAAAGAAGGCAAAACCAGGTTTGATTTGGGTAGAGAAAAATTTACTGAAGAAATCTGGAAATGGAAAGAAAAATACGGAAACATTATTTTAGAGCAGTTTAAAAAAATGGGTTGTTCCTGCGATTGGTCGCGAACCAGATTCACAATGGATGAAGATTACTCCCAGGCAGTAAAAGAGGCCTTTTCTCATTATTATAAAAAGGGCTGGATTTATAAGGGAAAAAGAGTAGTTAATTGGTGCCCGAGATGCGCTACTAGTTTATCAGACCTTGAATTAGAATATCAAGAAGAAAAAGGGAATCTTTGGTATATTAAATATGGTAAAAATATTACTGTGGCTACAACGAGACCGGAAACAATGTTGGGAGATACGGCTGTGGCAGTAAATCCCAGAGATAAAAGATATAAAGATTTAATCGGCGAAAAAGTTATTCTGCCTTTAGTGGGTAGAGAGATTCCGATTATTGCTGACAGATTGGTTGACCCGAAGTTCGGTACCGGAACAATAAAAATTACTCCGGCTCATGATTTAACTGATTACCAAATTGGTCAAAATCATAATTTAGCAAGTATTCAGGTTATAGACGAAAAAGGCAAAATTACCAAAGAAGCCCCTCTTCCCTACCAGGGCTTAAAGGTCTTAGAGGCGAGAAAAAAAATTGTTGAGGATTTAGAAAAACAAGGGCTTTTGGAAAAAATTGAGGACTATATTCATCAAGTTCCCAAGTGCTATAGATGTGGAGCTACGATTGAGTTAATTCCTTCTCAACAATGGTTTTTAAAAATGAAGGAATTAGCAAAATTGGCACAAGCTCCCGTAAAAGAAGGTAAAATAAAATTCCATCCAAAAAATTTTGAAAAACCCTATTTTGATTGGTTAAAAAATATAAGGGACTGGTGTATTTCCCGGCAGATTTGGTGGGGCCACAAAATCCCCATTGAGGGGGAGAAAGATGTTTTGGACACTTGGTTTAGTTCCGCTCTTTGGCCATTTGCTATTCTGGGCTACCCTAAAAAAACTAAAGACCTTAAAACTTTTTATCCTACGGATGTTTTGAGTACCGCCCGGGATATTATCAATCTTTGGGTCGCCAGAATGATTTTTTCCGGAATGGAATTTATGGAAAAAATTCCATTTAAAGATGTTTATATCCATGCCACAATTTTAACCCGGAAAGGCAAAAGAATGTCAAAATCTTTAGGCACCGGTATAAATCCAATAAATCTTATTGAACAATACGGCGCTGACGCCACCCGTTTCGGAATTGCCTATCAGATTATGGGTAATCAAGACATTAGGTTTGTTGAAGATAATATTGTAATGGGGAAAAAGTTCTGCAATAAAATATGGAACGCAAGCCGATTTGTTTTAGGACAAATTAAAAATTCTAAATTCAAAATTGATTCAAAATTAAAAATTCAAAATTCTAAATTAACAATTGCGGATAAAAAGATATTAAAGCAGTTAGATAAAACAATAAAATCAGTTAATAAAGATTTGGAGCAGTTCAAGTTTGGGAAAGCGGCGCATACATTATATAATTTTTTCTGGCACGATTTTTGCGATATTTATATTGAAGAGTCAAAAAAACAGAATGATAAAAAAACAAAAGAAATTTTATTTTATGTTTTAGTAAATTCTCTAAAACTCTTTCATCCATTTATGCCTTTTATTACGGAAGAGATTTACCAAAAAATGCCCGTAAAAAACAAAAAGAAATGTTTAATAATTGAAACTTGGCCCCAAATATGACTTATCCTATCTATGTTTTTTTTGGTCTCGCTCCCAGTATTATCTGGCTTTTGTTTTATTTAAGAAAAGATGTCCATCCCGAATCAAATAAAATGATTTTAAAAATTTTCTTTTATGGAATGTTAGTAGCAATAATAGCAGCTGTTATAGAAATAGGAATCTTTTCCGGATTATCCTGGTTCAATAAAAATTTAGCTGGAAATTTTCCTCTTTTATTTTTTATTTTCTACCAATTTGTTGTCATAGCTTTGGTGGAAGAAGCCGCAAAATATTTAATTGTTAAAGAAAAAGTAATAAATGACCCAGAATTTGACGAACCAATAGATGCTATGCTTTATATGATTATCGCTAGTTTAGGATTTGCTACCCTGGAAAACCTTTTAGTTTTATTTCCCGGCAAAGAGCCATTCCTTTTCAAACAGACTGCAGCCATCAGTGCTTTTCGTTTTATCGGAGCCACTTTTTTACACGCTTTATGTTCCGGAACCTTGGGATATTTTTTAGCCCTTTCTATTTTTGAACCAAAAAGAAAAATAAAATTAATCCTAACAGGAATAATAATTGCTACCATCTTGCATGGTCTCTTTAATATTTCTATAATAGGAATTGAGAAAAACTTAACTATTACAATTGCGGTTTTAATTGTGCTTTTAATTGGTCTCGCCATTTTCGTTTCCTTTGGCTTTAGGAAACTTAAAAAGCTCGCGAGCATTTGTAAGATAAAATAAATTTTATGAGTAATTTTTTTGAAAAATTAAAAAAAGGAATGGTTCTTGAAGAAACGCCGGAAAAAGAGGTTGCCAAGGAAGAAAAAAAACCAAGGAAAAAATTAAAAAAAGAGCCAAATAAGGAACCAGAAAAAGAGCCAAAAAAAGAGAAAATTAAAGTTGAAAAAGAGCTCAGCAAAAAGGACTTTGCTAAAAAAGAAAATTTTTCTATCGCAAATTTAGGCGAACCAGAAGGAGAACTAACAATTGATGTTTTTGAAACAAACGAAGACATTATTATCCAATCTGCCATAGCCGGAGTTGAGCCAGAAAATTTAGATATTACAGTAGAAAACGACATGGTGACAATAAAAGGAAGCCGGGGGAAACAACTTATACAAGAAACCCAAAATTACTTCCGCCAAGAATGCTTCTGGGGAAAGTTTTCCAAGGAAATCATCCTGCCTGTTGAGACCGATAACTCCCGGGCAAAAGCCATAATAAAAAACGGGATTTTGACTATCAAAATCCCTAAAATTAAAAAAGTAAAAATCAAAAAGCTGGTTGTTGAAGAGTAATTTGTGCCGCGGGAGAGATTTGAACTCTCATGGGTTGCCCCACTAGGTCCTAAACCTAGCGCGTCTGCCGTTCCGCCACCGCGGCTTTTTTATTATCTTATCTCTTTAAAACAAAAAATCAACCCCCACCTTTTTGTAGTGTTTAAAAGGTGGGGGGTTGACGCTTATTTACTCTATTTCCTATCCGGCAATCCTTCTTACTAAAGCCACTAATCCTTTAGCAGCTATTCCTACCAGCACTCCTATCAAAGCATACAAAACAAAACTTCTGGCTGTTTTGGTTTTTTCAGGATCTCCTTGGGCTGTGACAAAATAATAACCGGCAATTATAATGGCAATAGCGGCTATTATTAATAAAATGGCGAAAAGCCAATCAACAATATTA
>PEYC01000048.1:0-147 GCA_002774555.1 Candidatus Nealsonbacteria bacterium CG08_land_8_20_14_0_20_36_22 | reverse complement strand
AGGCGCTGTTGTACCTCCCGGCGGCTTAGTACCACCTCTCATTAAATCCACTGCGTCACTCCAAAAATCTGCCGAAGCCATGGCTGGCACGCCCAAAATTCCTATTAGAAGCAAACTTACTAAAACTTTTTTCATATTTGATTTAAA
>PEYC01000050.1 GCA_002774555.1 Candidatus Nealsonbacteria bacterium CG08_land_8_20_14_0_20_36_22 | reverse complement strand
CCTGCTAAAGGATCTGAAACCCTGAAATTAAGCAAACGAAATGGCGGGGCAACAAAAATTCTATAAAATCTGTAAAGTTCTCTCATCATTGGATAATCGTTTTTAAAAATTTTTTTTGACCTGCAACCTAAAACAAGGTCGGCAGTTTTTAATTTCTCTAAGAGTTTTGGAATATATTCTGCGGGATCAGTGCCGTCTCCGTCTAAAAATATTAATATATCACCCTTGCTTTTCTCCACAGCATACCTCATCTGCCGACCCTTACCCTTTTTAGTCCTTATCATTTTCGCTCCCAAATTTTGGGCGATAATAGGGGTATAATCAGCAGAAGCGTCTGCCACGAGCACTTCTGAATCTCTCCTGATTTTCTCGGGAATAGAACAAATTGTTTTGGCAATCCCTTCTTCCTCATTTAAAGTTGGAATGATGATAGATACTTGACAAGGCATCTTGGTTTTTGCTATTATACAATATTACAATATAAGTTCTTTTAAGTTCTTTTAGCTTTTCATCACCCTCCTCCGAAGCCAGATTCTGTCTAGAATCTGGCTTTTTTAATTTTCTAATCAGAAAAGAGTTTCTTTGCTTCCTGTCAGATTTCCGGTTTATTTTGCTTCTCTTTCAAAATTCAATGAAAAATTCAATGAACCAGGTTCATTGAATTTATTCTAATAAAAGGTCGCTAATTTTATCATATTTTTTGTTCAATAAAAACTCTTTAATAGATTCTTTATATTTCTCTGGAGTTGGAAAAAATTCTTTAAATATCCCCTTATCAATAATAATTGATTCTCTCAATCCTAAATAATCTAGGTTTGTGCTAAAAGAATATTTTCCTGCAAAATCCATAATTTTATCTGTATTCGCTGTTCCTTTCTCTTTTAATTCCGGCTCTATTAACTGCCCTGGATTGATAATATTTATATAGCCTAATAAATATTGCAGATAAATATCATTGTTTATTAACACGGCCTTAAATGGTCCTTGAAATAAACTTCCAACACGATTATATTTTTTATTAAAATATCCCGCATAACCTGTTCCTAGTTTTTGCATAAACTTCGATATTCCGTTTTTCTGAATTTCTTGAACTAATAAGTGGTAATGATTTGGCATCAAACAATCAGCCATAATTCTAACCAAGGGCTTTCTGTATATTGTATTCTTATAAATAAATTCTTTTAATAAATTAAAATTTATTCTTCCTTTATTTTTTCTTTCTATTTCATGCAAAACACCAAATGAGGAATTTTTATCATTGAATAGAAACATTCCTTGTAAAAATCTCCATTTATCATAATCATTATTGAAGATAATGCGCTTCTCCACGCCTCTGTTATAAATATGATAAAATTTATTTATTTCAAATTTGATTTTTCTCATTGAATTTTGAATTTTGAACCTTGAACCTGGTTCATTAAAAATTCATTGAATAAACCAAGTTCATTGAATAGTTCATTGAATATTTATTGAATTTGTTCATTGAATTTGGTAGAGTTTGGAGTGCTACCGAAAGGTGAAGGGCTTGATAAAACATCTCGGTTTTTGGTAATATAAAATAAGAATGTTCTTTTAGTAATTTTGCTCTTTATAATATAGCTTTTCATCACCCTCCTCCGAAGCTAGATTCACTCTGAATCTAGCTTTTTTAATTTTAAAACAATTTCTTTGCTTCTTGCCAGATTTCCGGTTTATTTTGTTTCTCTTTGTTCCAATACCACCATTCAGCGCCCCAGAGATAAAACTCTTTGAGGCCGGTTTTTTTAGCAAACTCAATGTTTTTTTGAAACTGCTCTAAATTCATTGTCTTTTCCTGTTCTTCCAAGGGCAAATCATACAAAAGTTTTGGACCCCAAGGTTCAGCCTGAAGTTCAACGCAAATAACATCTTTCCCAAAAATATTTTTAATAAGTTGGGCTTTGCGTTGATAAAAAACTGGCGGAAAAGGATAGTTTATATAACTTTTAAATTCGCTGAACCAGGCTTTTTTATATATTGTTACTCCAATTATATCCCCGTATTTCGCTGCCCGGAACCATAAAGAGAATTCCCCGCTATCGGAAATTATAACAGGCCTTTTTTGAGAATCAAGCGCCCTTACCAAAGCAATTTCTTTCTCAAACAAACCCTTATCAAATTCCGGGCACTCGCCGAAAGAAAAGAAAGATTCATTCTCCGCCTGCCAAGCCCAAACCGCCGGCGAGTTCTTGTATCTATTTACTATCTTTTCGACGTATTCTAACAATTTTTGATTTTTGATATTTGATTTTTGATTTTCAGCCCAGCGGGGCTGATGGCATTCCGGCCATCTCGGAACTTTCATCCCGAGCACTAAAAGAAGCTTAGCTCCTTTTTCTTCGGCTTGCTGAATTTGCCAGTCCAAGTCATCAAAATAATATTTCCCCTCTTCTTTTTCAATAAAATCCCAATAAATAGCAAGTTTAATATTTCTAACTCCCAAGTCATTTAATATGGCTAAATAAACTTCTTTCCAGTCCATGCCAAAGTTTTGAGCCTGTTTTTGGGAAAAATTAACTCCCCAAATAATGTCTTTTTTTGGTTTTGGAAAACCAACAAAAAAATAACAGATGATAATTAAAATTATAACTAATAGAATTAACAAAATCATTTTAAATTTTGCCATATTGTTTTATAAGATTAAAATTATTAATCCTGCTCCAATAAACAGAATGGCTATAATTTTTTGAAAAATAATTTTTTTGGCTCGCCCTTCTTTTAAAAACAAAATGGTTAAAACAAACAAAAAAACGTATTGAATCCCCTGAAGAGCGTTAATAACAGAAAGATAAACCAATCCCGCTAAAGCGATTGCCCAGTTTTGTAAAACAAAAGCTCCGGCTCCAATTGCCTGGTTGAAAAGAAAAAACGCTCCAGTTTTTTTGGAAAAAGCAAAAACGCCGGAAAAAACTTCTTTTCTTACTTGTTTTGTAAAAAGAAAAAATATGGCTGTTAAAAATACTCCAATCCTTATCCAAATAAAACCTGTCCAGAAAGGAAGTATTAAATAAACATATTTTGACAAAACAAATGTTAAAGAAAGGAGAAAAGCAGTAACAACTGAAATTTGCAAACTTTTCAAAGAAATTCTCATTGAGGACCTCCAGGAAATCAAAACACTGCCCAAAACCAGAGGAATAAAAGCTAAAATTCCCTTCAAATCTAAAATTTCTTTCCCTCCAGAGAAAAAATAGGCCAAGCCAAGGGTAAAAACTGGCAAAAATCCACCAATGGCTGGGATTACTCTGGATGCTTCAAATCTTTCCAAACCCTCGAAAAGTCCTAAGAGAAAGAAAGTATAAATTATGCCAGTAATCAAACAGAAAATTATCTCAAAATAATCAGGGATTGAAAAACCAACAAAAGGAATTAAAAATAAAACTAAAATTCCTAAGACCCCAATATAAAAAGTGTATATTTTTGGATTGGGCGGGCCAATTAAAAGATATCTGTCCGTTAAAGAAACAACCGCAAAAAGAAAATAAGCTAAAATAGTGATTATCAACCAAAACATAAATAAAATTGTTAAATTGTTAAACTATTACTCTTACAAATCTCAGCATAATAAAAAGCTGAAGAACGAGGTTTTCTTGATAAGGTTTTATAATCAACTTCAACTAATCCAAATTTTGGCCCGAAACCTTTTTGTCCCACTCAAAATTATCCATTAAAGACCAATGAAAATAACCCTTCACATCAATTTTCTCCTGAATGGCTTTATGAATCCAATAAAGATGGTTTTTGATGAAATCTTTTCTTAAAGAATCTTTATCATCGGCTAATCCGTTTTCGGTGATATAAATAGGTTTCTGATATTTTTCTAAGTTTTTTAATACATAATAAATTCCTTCGGGATATATTTCCCATCCTAAATCGGAAAGCACCTTATTTTCGTTCCGAATTAAAAAAGGAAATTTCAATCTATCGTGAAAATAATAATTTATCTTTTTATTAACCCAGCCGCCTTTTTCTGTTAGCCAAAGAGGAGTGGTCCAATGCCAAAGACCAACAAAAGGTTCAATGCCACGCTTTCTCAAGGCTAAAATTACTTGTCGATAATGCTCAATTTCTTTTTCATCAAACCTTCCTTCTTGTGGCTCAATCCTAGACCATTCGATTGAAAAACGATAAGTGTTTTGATTGAGGGATTTTAATAAATCAAAATCTTCCTGGTAACGATTATAATGGTCGCAGGCCATTCCGGCTGGATATGCTTTTGCCCAATCGCAATTTTCTATCCCGCCTTCAACCTGATAAGCCGAAGTTGAAGAACCCCAGAGAAAACCGGGAGGGAATCTTAAAATTTTAGCCATTTTTAAAAATGATTCTCTTTATATTAAAAGTTCCTAATTTTTCTGCTTCCATAAAACCCTGCATTGCTGCTTCGGCCAAACGGCCGCTGAACAAATAATCAAAAAGCCATTGAACGGTATAATTTGGATTCTCCTGTAAGGTGCCTGAACCAAGAGTTAAAAGCCATTTCTGGTTAAAGTCCTCCTGAGAGCCAACCGGCGGAGCAATAATAATCGGCATTCCCAAGGCCGTATAAAAAGAAAGTTCGCTGGGTTTAGTCCATAAAACATCAATTATCCGCAATCTCTGGTTAAACTTTTCAAAATAATCTTCTATATTTTCAGCAAAAATAATCTCAATGTTTCCTGTATTTTCTTCAAAATATCCCTTGACTTCCCTCTTAATGCCGGCTGCCAAAACCACCTTAATTTCTCCTCTTTTTATTTTTTCCGCTAAGCTTTTGACCAATTTTACTCCGATTTCTTTTTGAACGCCTGCTCCTCCAACTGCGAACATAATGGTTAAAGGATGATTTGACCTTTTCGGCAACTCACCCAAATTGGCCTCAATTAATATTTTGTATTTTTTAAAATATTCTCTTTTTGGGTCAAGATTCAAAAGCCGATTCCTCAAATCCTCTTTCAAAATTTCCATTTTCTCTGTGCCGATATTCTCTGTTGGCAAAGGATAGCCGGTTAAAAATATGTTTTCTTCTTTAACGCCATAAAGCTTGAGACGATTCATTGCCCAGGAATCCGGAGCAAAATATTTTATCCTGCTTTTTTGCGGAACCAAAGAAACCCAGGCCCGAGAAATATCAGCATCGCAAACAACGCAATAAATCTCTCCGGGATAATTAAACTCTTCGGCCATAAAAGCCGGGGTAAAAAAAGTAGCAATTATTGGCAAATTAATTTTGAATTTTGAATTTTGAATTTTTAATTTCTCAATCAGGTCTTTGCCCCAGCCATTTTTAATTAAAGAGAAAATTTTCTTAACACTAAAGGTTGGTTTAGACAAGTCCCTCCGAGGGTAAAAAGCAGGTATTTGCTGAAACTTGTCAAAAATAGAAAAAGCCATATTCCCAATCAAGGGAATCCTTCTAAACCTTGAAACAAACTCATAAAACTTTCTGGATGACTCCCAGATTTTTTTATCTGTTTCTGGAATTCCCGAATAATCATTAGCATTGATAACTCTCTGGTTTGGGGTGAATTGTTTTAAGGGCCCAGCAGTTCTCTGGTGCCCATAACCCATATTCACCGAAACCACCCAAGCTTTCTTTTCAGTCATATTTATATATTATAACATTAATATTTTAAAAATTTAAGTTTTTCGCGCTTGCGAATATACCAAACAAAAAGACCCAGAATTAAATAAGAAATGAGCAACCAAAACCAATGGACGTTTTCAATGGTTTTTGAGGCCCAGGAAAACTGGCTGAAAAAATCTGTTACTTTGATTAAGTAAACCAGCAAAAACCAGCAGGGAAAAGATAAGAGCCAGGCCAAAGGCTGCCAGATTGCTCCCAAAAGAGCAAGTAAAAACCCAAAAATCATCAATAAAGAAACGATGGGCAGAATTAAGATATTAGTTAGAGGGGCAACTAAAGATATTCTGCCAAAATTATAAATTAAAATAGGTAAAGTGAAAATTTGAGCAGCAAAAGTCAAAGAAAGAATTTCTCTGAGATTGATAAATTTTTCTTGAGGGACAAATTTCAATAGATTTTGGAAAAAGGGTGCTAAATAAATAAGACCGAGAGTTGCTAAAAAAGAAAGTTGAAAGCCAATATCATAAAATAAAAGAAAGGGATTAATCGTTAGCATCACAGCTGCTGAAAAAATTAAAGCTCGACTACTTACAGATTTTCTGCCCAGTTTCTGGCCCAAAAGAAAAAATCCTCCCATAATCCCTGCTCTAACTGCTGAGGCCTGAAGGCCAATTAAAATAATATAAAAAGAAATTAGAATTATTGAAAAATAAAATGCCTGACTTCGCCAAAAACCCAACCATAACAATAATGGCATTAAAATAGCTATTAAAATTGCAATATTCATTCCGGAAATTGCAATTATATGGCTTAAGCCGGTTATGTTTAATTTATCTTTTAAATCTCGGGGTATGCCGGCCTTATCGCCTAAAATCATCCCGGCTAAAATTGAACTTTGGGGAAAAGAAAGCTCTTGATAGATATTTTTTCTTAATTGAGCTTTAAGAGCCAAAATCTTAGCATAAACGCCCGAGGTCTGTCCTCGGGCAAGGAGCTCAATTTTGGGATAATAAATTACGGAATAAATTCCGTCTTTAATTAAGTAATTTTTGTAGTTGAAATCTTCAAAAACCGGAGGGGTCTGCAGTTTTCCTGTAATTTTCAATTCGTCTCCATATTTATGCTCGGGATAACGACTTACTGTTGCTAAAAGATTTTCTCCATTAATTTGTATCGTGAGTTTTATATTAGTATCTCTAACATCCGGCTCTTTTACAATTGTCCCAATTAAAGTAATTTCTTTTCCCAAATCATTATATTTCCTTAATTCGTTATTCTTCATTCTTAATTCTATCGTCTGGTACCGCCAAACAATCAAAATCAAAAAAACTGACAAAAAACAAAAATAAATTATCCTTGAAGCACTCATTATAAAATGATAACTATAATGTAAGGAATTTTCAAATCTCCTCTTGACATTTTTTGACAATTTGCTATAATTAGAATGTAATAAGTTCTTTGAAATTATGGTTCAGAAAAGGGTAAAATCTATTTAAAGTCTCGCAAAATGAGACAGAAAGGAGACGATGACGATGAATACGATATCGATCACGTCAGGTCAAGAAAAACAGTTTAAGAGGTTTGTCGAGGATGCCGCCGATAAGGCACTCGCCGAAGTCGGTCTCGACAAGGATGGGCTTCAAAAGCTCATCGAGAATGGCGACGAGTTCCAGGCTCGCATCATTACTGACATCAGGGAGCTCTCCGTGAGCAACCAGTTCGCCGACGAGGAAAGAGAGTCCAGCTACGTGTATTCCGAAGGATACAAAGTCAAGGGCATCACGGCACAGACCAATATCCTGCGTCAGCTCATTCCTGGCATCGGCTTTGCTGATGAGAAACTCGCCGAACAGCCGCTTCCGCCAAATGCCGAAGGATGGTTCGCCATCCCGAGATGGCAGAAAGTCGCTAAGACCTACGGCGAAGCAGTGGAGAAAGTGCTGGAGCTGATTAAACAGCAGCACAAGGGCAAGTTCTACAACTGGTGCGAAGGCAAACTCGGAGAACAGTATCTCCGTCAGCACGAGCGCACAGCAAAGAAGCTCCAGGTGCTGGGTGATCAGCAAAAGGACTACGACATTATGGTCGTTCCTGCCCAGTTCGGTCTCTGCCACAGAGGTCGCTCTGTCCGTCGGGCTCGTGAGGTTTTCACAACTAACGAGTTCGGACTCGGCGCATTCGAAATCGGGTGCATGCTTCTAACACATCCCGAACGGCTCGTCTCTTTTGATGATCTATGGATCGACTGCGCTGGCGACGAATACGCTCCTGTTGCTGTTGGCGTCTTCTCGCACGCGCCCTGCTTCCGCTTCGGCGGTGGGGAGGTCAGGTTCGACTCGTGCTGGTTCGAATATGCGTTCTCGTTCTATGGCTCGGCGTCCGCCTTCCTTTCGAAGTCCGATTCTTGAGACCTTGAGTAATTGATTCTTTTGAGTCGTTAACGCTTGATTTCTTGAACTCGGCGACAAAAATGGGGTTGTATGTAGTAACACTACACGCAACCCCTTCTTTTTTTGGACAAGAATTTTTTTGCTATCTTATCTGACAAGTTTCAAAAAAGGGAGAAATGGCTTTTTGAATTTCTAATAAATATTCCTGAGCATAGGGTTTTATTTTTTCAAACTTAGAATCAATGGTTTTCTCTGGTCTAAAATTTTGTAAGTAATATTTAGGGGCTGGGAAAATCCATTTGGCAATTTTTAAAATATCTTCTTTTTCTAAAAGAAAGGGAACTACAGTCGTCCGAAATTCGTAATCTATTTTGTTTTCTTTTAAAAGAGAAATGCTTCTTTCAATGTATTTTACATTTGCCCTCCCCCCTGTTACCTTTTCATATTTTTCTTTTGGCGCTTTAATGTCCAAAGCAACATAATCTATTAATTTTTTGTCAATTAAATGTCTAAGCATCTCGGGGAAAGAGCCATTGGTGTCAATTTTTACTGCATAGCCAATTTTTTTTATTTTTTTAACAAATTTCGGCAAGTCTTTATTCAGACAAGGCTCTCCTCCACAAATTACTACTCCTTCTAATAGTCCTTGTTTTGCTCTTAGAAAATTAAAAAATTCTTTTTCTGGAATTCTGGATTGTTTTTTAATTTTTTCTGGTAAAACAAGTTCTGAACTATAACAAAATGGACAACGAAAATCACAACCAATGAGAAAAACCGTGGCTGCTAATTTCCCCGGATAATCTATCAGAGTAAGTTTTTGGAGCCCTCCTATAGTCATAATTTAAATTCTTTTCTCTCTTTAAATTCCTGCTTTTTTCCTCTATGCCATTGCTGGACAGGTCTTAAATACCCCACCACCCTGGAATAAACTTCGCAGGGCTGTTTGATGGTACATTTTGGACATTCAAAATGCTCTCCGGATAGATAGCCATGATGAGGACAAATTGAAAAAGTAGGGGTTAAGGTAATATAAGGCAAATGAAATTTCTCAAAAACTTTTTTAACTAAATTTCTAGCCATTTGGGGGTCAGCAATTCTCTCACCCAAAAAGAGGTGAAAAACCGTTCCACCAGAATATTTACATTGTAGTTCATCTTGAAGTTTCAACGCCTTGAACATATCATCGGTATAATTTACTGGTAATTGAGAAGAGTTAGTATAGTAAGGAATCTTCTCTGTTCCGGCTGTAATAATGTCTGGATATTTTTCTTTATCTACCCTTGCTTGCCTGTAACTTGTCCCCTCCCCGGGCGTGGCTTCAAGATTATATAGATGGTCTGTTTCTTGCTGATATTTTATTAATCTCTCTCGCATAAAATCTAAAATCTCAATGGCAAACTTCTTTCCCCGTTGAGAACCAATATTTTCTCCGATAAAATTTAAAGAGGCTTCGTTCATTCCTATTAAGCCAATGGTTGAAAAATGATTCCCGAAATAAGAATTTCTCATCTTCTTTACCGAAGAAAGATAAAATCTGGAATAAGGATAAAGGCCTTTTTCCATAAAGTTTTCCAGGGCCTTTCTCTTAATTTCTAAACTTTCCTTGGTTAAATCCATTAAACGACTCAACCGCTCAAAAAATTCTTTTTTGGTTTTGGAAAAATAACCAATCCGAGGCATATTAATGGTAGCCACGCCAATACTTCCTGTTAAGGGCTGCGAACCAAACAATCCGCCGCCTCTCATATAAAGTTCTTTATTTGATAATCTGAGCCGGCAACACATTGAACGAAAGTCCTCGGGTTTCATATCCGACTGAATAAAGTTTGAAAAATAATTAACACCGTATTTTGCTGTTGCTTCCCATAAAGGGTTAAGGGCCGGGTTTTCCCACTCAAAATCTTTTGTGATTGAAACTGTTGGAATCGGAAAGGTCATCGGTCTCCCCCTAGCGTCGCCTTCCATTAAACCCTCATAAAAAGCCCGGATAAACATATTCATTTCTTCTTGGAACTCTCCGTAAGTTTCTCTTTGCGGTTGCCCGCCAATAATTACCGGCTGCTTTGCCAAGAAAGAAGGCGGCTTAATATCTAACGAAGTATTAATGAAAGGCGTTTGGAAGCCGACGCGAGTCGGCACCATACAGTTATAT
The DNA here is from genome assembly GCA_002774555.1 of Candidatus Nealsonbacteria bacterium CG08_land_8_20_14_0_20_36_22. Classification (GTDB taxonomy): domain Bacteria; phylum Patescibacteriota; class Minisyncoccia; order Minisyncoccales; family GWA2-38-27; genus PEYC01. The sequence continues at coordinate 2,184 of PEYC01000050.1, read as the reverse complement.
AAAAATTCCTGCATTGCCTGTTTTACTTGTGGGTAAGCCAAACCGTCGTAACGAATAAATGGAGCTAATAAAGTATCAAAATTGGAAATAGCATTGGCACCTGCTGTTTCGCCCTGAAGAGTAAAAAGAACATTGACTAACTGTCCGAGAGCGGTTCTAAAATGTTTCGGGGGCCGGCATTCTAATTTGCCGCTTACTCCTCCAAAACCTCTCTTTAAAAAATCATAAAGATCCCAGCCGGCGCAATAAGGAGCTAAAATTTCTAAGTTATGAATATGAAAATCCTCGCTAGCTGCCGCCTCTCTTATTTCTTTTGGATAAATTTTATTAAGCCAATATTTTTTAGAAATATAGGAACCGATATATTGGTTTAACCCCTGTAGAGAAAAAGTCATGTTAGCGTTTTCATTAACCTGCCAATCAAGTTCCTGCAGATAACTGTCAATTTTTTCGCTTGATTCGTCAACAACTTTTGTTGCCTCCCTAATCCTTCTTCTTTGCTCACGGTATAAAATGTAAGCCTTGGCTGTTTCAATTAAACCCTCTAAAATTAAAACTTCCTCAACTATATCTTGAATTTGTTCTACTTGAGGAATTTCGTCCTGTGTGCAACCAGTGGGCTTTTTAAAACGACGGTTCAGGATTTTAACTACTCTGTCTGAAAGTCGCTTTGATTTCTTCCCGTCGCCTTGGCCGGTTGCGGTAATGGCTTTAAAAATTGCCTCAGTAATTTTTGTCTGGTCAAAATCAACAATTGCGCCATCCCTCTTTTTCACCTTGGTAATTTTATTTTCCATAAAATTTCAAAATGTTATTTCATTTTAACTTATAAAAAAAGCTGGTCAAGCCCGCCAACTTGTGGATAACCCACTTTCCTCTTGTTTATTTCTATTTTACAAAAAAATATCCCGCAAAACAAATATTTGTTTTGCGGGATTTGTGTCGGAAGGAAAAAAGGTTCAAGTTACAAGTGTTAGGAAACTGCGGCACGGGCGCGAAGATACGAATCGGCATCCTGCGGATCGTACCAGTCGACCAAGAACCCGCCACCGCTCCAGCGGGCGTCAGGAACGCTGCCATCAGAACCGCGAGAATAATAACTAAAACCCGGTAGCAATAACTGTTACTTTAATTTCTCCTTTTGGGAGTTTTTCGTCTTGGATTGCTCCAAAAATTATTTTTGCTTCCGGCGAAACCTCTTGGGTAATAATTTTTGCTGTTTCATCAACTTCGGTTAAACTAATATCTCTGCCTCCTGAAACATTAAACAGCACTCCTTTTGCTCCTTTACAAGAAACATCTAAGAGGGGCGAGTTAAGAGCCCTCTGAGCTGCTTCTTTCGCCCGTTCTGGTCCTTTGGCCCTGCCTATCCCAAAAAGAGCAGTGCCCGAATCCTTCATAATTGCTTTAACATCTGCAAAGTCAATATTAATTATTCCCGGTAAAACAATCAGGTCTGAAATCCCTTGGACTGCCTGTCTTAAAATCTCATCACAGAGCCAAAATGCGTTCAAAACAGTGGTCTTTGGCTCCAAAAAGGAAAACAACCTATCATTGGAAATTGAAATCAAGGTATCTACTTTTTCTTTTAATAATCTCTGGCTGTTTCTGGCAATTTCCATTCGCTGGCTTCCTTCAAAAGAAAAAGGCGTGGTAACTACTGCCAAAGTTAAAGCTCCTAATTTCTTAGCAATCTCAGCCACAACTAAAGAACCGCCACTTCCGCAGCCACCGCCCAAGCCGCAAGTTATAAAAATCATATCTGAACCCCTTAAGACCTTTTCAATTTCTTCTCTCTGTTCCTCTGCTGCTGCCCTTCCTTTTTCAGGGTTCATCCCGGTACCAAGCCCTTTGGTTAAATTCCTGCCAATTCTAATTTTCTTATGAGCGCGGGCTTTTTGAAGATCCTGAGCATCGGCGTTAATAGCGAGCAACTCCACTCCTTTAATCTTACACTTCATCATCCGGGAAATAGTGTTCCCACCAGAACCGCCAATGCCTACTACTTTAATTTTAGCGTTTGAAGCCATAATTAGGGAATTGGTTATGGAATCAATGTCCTAAAAAACCTTTTTAATTGTTCCTTTATTCCTTTCCCAAAATTAGAGAAATTTCCTCGTCCTTCTTCTACGTCAAATCCTTCCAAAATTAATCCGTAAAGAGTAGATAAACTCGGGTCTTCCT
>PEYC01000011.1 GCA_002774555.1 Candidatus Nealsonbacteria bacterium CG08_land_8_20_14_0_20_36_22 | reverse complement strand
AATTATCGGCGCTGAAATAATTAGAATTAAAAAAAGAACTAAATTGAAGAGGTAAAATAAAATTAAAATTTCCAGCAATATGCCAGAAATCAAAATAATAATAGTTTTTAACGTCAACTTGGGATATCTGACGCCATGAAAACTAAAAAAAATCTTTCTTAATTTCTGGGTTTCAAAATGGGCTTTGAATCTTCCCCAGTGGTATCCCTTTAACTGCCAAAGCCAGACCCAGAAAATGAGCAATTTTGTAAAAATTAAAAACCAAACAATACTAATAATTATTTTTGTCATAAGTTTTCTAAAATTTTCTCAGTTAAAATCTCAGGAATTTTTTGTTCTAAATCATGATTTCCCTTTGGAATAACGGTTAATTTTGAGTTTTTTATTTTTTGATTAATAATTTGGCCATCCTTTAATTTAATCACATCGTCTTTTCCGCCCCAGATGATTACTGTTGAGACTTGAACTTGAGGCAGGTTATCTAAAAGGTCTTCCTTAATTATTTTTAGATAAGTTTCTTTCATCACACCTTCAACAGAAAGATAGTCGCTTTTAATAATAAATTTATAGAAAAATTTTCTCAGAAAAAGAGAAGATGGGAAAATTTTAGAAAGAGCATAAAAAAATCTTTTTTTAAATGTCTTTCTTCTAATACAAGCCGCTCCAACTAAAAATAATTTAGCTATTTTTTCGGGAGATTTCAAACTGTATTTTACTGCCAAAGCGCCGCCAAAAGAATGGCCTAAAAGAAAAAATTTATCTAAATTTAAAATTTTCACAAATTCTTCAACAAAATTGCAATAATCATCAAGGTTCCAAGCGATTGTCGGCTTCTGACTTTCCCCGAAACCTGGCAAATCAGGAATAATGACTTTCAGGTTTTTTTCTACCAACAACTCCCCTACTTTCTGCCATTTTTCAAAATTAGACCCCCAACCATGTAAAATCAGGAAGGGTCTCCCCTCCCCGATAATTTTGTAATTAATTTTTAGTCCATTTATTATCATTTTAATTCAAGACTATATATTTATACCGTAGCGAATCAAGGTTCTGATGAAATCAGGTTCTTATTATTTTAAATCCAGTATATTTCTGAAGCACCTTTGGAACTTTTATACTTCCGTCTTTTTGCTGACAGTTTTCAATTATAGCAATTAAAGTTCTACCGACGGCAAAAGCGGTTCCGTTTAAAGTATGGACGAAATTCAGTTTATTATTCTTGTCGCGATATTTGATTTCAAGGCGGCGGGCTTGAAAATCGGTACAGTTTGAGGTAGAGTGAGTTTCGCGGTATTTATTTTCCGACGGAATCCATGTTTCAATGTCGTATTTAGCAGCAGCCGGTTTCCCCAAATCCCCGGTGCAAATATTTACTACTTGATAAGGGAGCTTTAAAGATTTCATCAATTTTTCTTCCAATGACAAAAAGAATTGATGTTCTTTTTTTGAATCTTCGGGCTTACAAAAACTAACCATCTCCGCCTTATCAAATTGATGAACTCTTAAAATGCCTTTTGTGTCTTTGCCATATGAACCTGCTTCTCTGCGAAAACAAGTTGAAAAACCAACGTATCTTTTCGGCAAATCTTTCTCTGGCAAAATCTCTCCTGCGTGCATTGCTATCAGAGATTGTTCTGATGTCCCCGCCAAAAATAATTTGTCTTCCGGAATAAAATAGGCCTCTTCTTTGTCAGCTGCCTCGAAATATCCTGTCCCTTTAGCCATTTCCTTTTTCAGCATCACCGGAGGAAGTACCGGTAAAAATCCTTTTTTTGTTAGCAAATCAAACGCAAGTTTTACGAGCGCAAATTCCATTAGAACCGCTTCGTTTCTCAGGTAACCAAATCTAGTGCCAGCGACTTTTGACGCCCTCGCGACATCAATAAGCTCTAATTTTTCCCCTATTTCCATATAATCTTTCGGTTGAAATTTGAATTCGGGTATTTTTCCGACTTTTCTAATTACGATATTTTGCGTATCGTCTTTACCCACCGGCACATCGTCAAAAGGAATATTTGGAATTTGAGACATTAAATTATTAAATTCTTGCTCGATTTTTTTTGAATTTGGCGCTATCTTTATAATTTCGGCTTTAATTTTTCGAGCTTCTTCAATATCTTTTTTGCCAAGTTTGTTTTGCCTTGCTTGTAGGGTTTCTGTAGTTATAATATTGGACCTTCTTTTTTTGTCTAATTCTAAAAGTTTATCAATATCATCATCAAACCCTTTATTTTTACAGGCCTGTTTTACTTTCTCTGGATTTTCCCGAATAAATTTTATATCAAGCATACTTCATTTTAACATTTAAACATTTTAACATATTAACAAAAATTTAAATTTCTCAATGTTAAAATGTTGGTATGTTAAGACGTTAAGATGATTTTATTTCGGTCGCATAGTAGGAAAAAGAATTACCTCACGTAGCGAATGCGAATCCGTAAGTAACGCTGTCAGTCGGTCAATTCCCAGGCCAAAGCCGGCGGCTGGCGGCATGCCGTATTCCAGGGCCTCAATGAAATCTTTGTCCAGACGCTGAGCTTCCTCAAAACCTGTCTTAAATATCTTCTCCTGTTCTTGAAATCTCCTTTTTTGTTCTAAAGGATTATTGAGCTCAGAAAAAGCATTAATTAATTCTATATCAGCTACTACTAATTGAAAATTAGCTGTCTTGTTCGGATTTTTCTCAAGTTGCTTTGCTAAAGGGAAGGCACCTAAGGGGTGGTGAATTATAAAAGTTGGCTGCCAGATTTTGCCACGGCAGATTTTTTTATAAAGAGCGTCGGCAATTTCAGCCCTTTCTCCTTTTGGTTCTATCCCTAATTTTTTAGCCTCTTTTTTAAGAGCCTCTAGATGAATTTCGTCTATATTAATCTTGGTATATTTTTTAATAAGTTGATTAAGTTCAATTCTTGGCCAAGGCGCCTTAAAATTTATTTCTTTGCCCTTATATTTTATTTTTAAACTGCCAAATAAATTTTTAAGTAGTTCTGAAAAAAGTTTTTCTGTAAACTTCATTAATTTTTTATAGTCAGTATAAGCCCAATAAAATTCCAGCATGGTGAAGTCAGGATTATGAGACCTGTCAACTCCTTCATTTCTAAAACATTTGCCAATTTCGTAAACTTTTTCACACCCACCTATTAAAAGCCGTTTTAGATAAAGTTCCGGAGAAATTCTTAGATATAAATCAAGAGCTAAAACGTTTAAATAGGTCTTGAACGGTTTTGCTTTAGCGCCGCCGTAAAGGGGTTGTAAAATTGGTGTTTCCACCTCTAAAAATCCTTCTTTCTCCAAAAGATTTCTTA
>PEYC01000052.1 GCA_002774555.1 Candidatus Nealsonbacteria bacterium CG08_land_8_20_14_0_20_36_22 | reverse complement strand
AAAAAGAAAAAGGCAGTACTTACTTTTTGAACTACTTTTTGATTTAACGGCTTTTTTCGCAATCTGTCAATAATCATAAACATCAACCAGCCACCATCTAATGCCGGTATCGGCAATATATTAATTAAAGCCAGGTGAACTGCGATTACTGCTATAAATTGAAGAAAATAACTTGCTCCTAATGCTCCAACTTCTGTAAATAATACAAAAATTCTAGGTAATCCTCCAACCTCAACCCCGGGAGGCAATCCTTGTCCTTGAAATAAACTCTTAATCACCATAATCCAACTTCTAATTATGAGCCAGGTTAAGTTTCCTGTAGCCAAGATTCCTTGTAAAGGAGCTTGATACCACGGATAGACCTTCAAAGCTGTCCTTGCTAAAGCCACACCCATTGGTCCTTCGTTATTCGGCGGTGAAAATCGAGGCACCAAAGAAACATTGAAAATTTCTCTCCCTCTTTGAATTGTTAAGGTGGTCTCTTCTCCTTTGTTAATATCAATGAATTCTTGAACTTTTTTAACCTGAACAAAGTTTTTTATCACATCGCCAATCTTTAATCCTGCTCCTTCTGCCGGAGAACCCTTGGCCACAACCATAATCTGAACTTTTGGCTCAATTAAACCCTGATTTTCTTCATCATCTACCGCTGTTGGCGCTCCTGTTGCCATTACAATAGTTAATATAATAACTGTTATCACCCAAAAAGAAATAACCCCACCCAAAATAATAAGAGCTTTCTGCCAAAAAGGTTTGGTGCTAAAACTCCTGGGGCGGTCTATCGGTTCTTCGTGTCCATAAATTTTAACAAAGCCACCGAAGGGCAAAAGATTTAGAGAATAAATCGTTTCTCCAATTTTTTTGCCAAAAATCCGAGGAGGATAACCAAGCCCGAATTCTTCAACCTTCACTCCAAAACTTTTTGCTAAAACAAAATGGCCAAGTTCGTGAAGAATTATCAAAACTATAAGGCTAAAAAATGCTATGATTATAGTTAAAATCATAATTATTCTATTATTTCTTTCTTTTTCCTCTCTCCCATCTCTCCAACCTTTTTATCGTAGTCATCCATTAATTTTTGAAGCTCTTCTTTCGCCCTAAATTTATCGTCTTCTCTAATTTCTCCTTTTTTGGTTTTTTCTTGGACATCATCCCAAACCTCCTGCCTCCATCTTCTTATGGCCCGACGAGCTTCCTCCTGCTTCTCTGACAACACTCTTAACAAGCTCTGCCTATACTCATTGCTCAAGGGAGGTAGAGAAATACGAATTATCTCTTTATCAACAATAGGCGAGACCCCCAAATTTGATCGGGAAATCGCTTTTTCAATTGGCTCAATGTAGGATTTATCCCAGGGCTGAATAATAATACTTCTGGGGGGAAGAGAAGATATCGCCGCTAACTGCTTTAAAGAAAATTTCTGACCAAAACATTCAACCACAATATCTTCAACTAAAGATGGTGAAGCTCTTCCAGTTCTGATTTTTGCCACTTCCCTTTCTAAAAAATTAATCGTCTTATCCATTTCCGGCTTAATTTTCTTAATAATTTCTTTGTAGTCCATAACTCCGTATTATAACTCATCATAGCAAAACATTAAATTCTTGTCGAGCAAAAACGGCTCGCCGAGGGCGAGCCGTTTTTGTAAATTAACTCCTTTAATTAAATATTTTAATCAATAAATCTAAAAGTAGAAAGAATTTTGTAATATTGCCTCGAACTATCTGAATTTCCTGACGAAAAAATATAAGCAGTATTATTTTTAATAATATAGGTTCTCCATACCATTGGCTCTCCTCCAGCAAGAGCTTTGAAATTTAATTCTTTTGCTTCTAATCCTAAAAATGTTGTATCTTTCCAAGATATTTTTAAATCAGAAACATCAACCGTAATACCCCCAAATAAATCAATTAACTCGTTCTCCTCTGACTTTTTTAATTCCTCTAAGGAAGATACATTTTCTTTAATTTTAATAGAAAAATTAACTAATACTAATCCAATTTCTACATATTTACTCTGTTCTTTTTCTTTAGCTTCAAGACCATTAGGATATTTTATCTCAAATCCATATTTTTCATTTCTGTAGGTCTGCCAATCGGCGGTTTCGTCTGCTGGTGTTTCTTTTAGTATTTCCTCCTCTGGCGCTTGCCAATAATACTGATAAGCCAAAACTCCTCCAATTGCAAAAACGGCTACAACAATAACAATGATAATTGCTATTAGAATAAAAATTGCTCTACTCATATTTGCATTAATAAAATTTCCAAAGCCAAACGAGGATTGGTGTTGGTGGTAGAAATTAAATGTTTTGTAGTTTGAATTTGCCTAATAATATCTTTTAGTTTAGATAAAGAATACTGGCTGTTTTTCTGTCGGTTGACTACACGTTCAAGAAAAACTTTTCTAAAATATCTCAGCCAAGTGTCTAAAATTTCTTCCAAGTTCTCTTTTGAAATATCTTTTGCATATTGAAAACGAGATGATAAATCAGATCGGCTGATTTTAATCAAGTCAAAAACAAGCTCTTTCTTATTTTCAACCTCAAAACCCTTGGTTGGGAAAAACCTGATTTTCTGAACTCGGGAAAGAATAGTTGGAAGCAATAATGAAGGATAGGCTGATACTAAAATTAAAAATGTCTTGTCTTTTGGTTCTTCAAGAAATTTCAAAAAGCAATTCTGGGCTTCTGAAGTCATTAAATGGGCATTGTCTATAATAGCAAGTTTAAAATCAGCCAAATATGGCTTGAAAGAAAATTTATTTATAATTTCTCTTATCTGAGAAATCTGGATTTCTTTTCCTGTCGGTTCAACCAAAATAAAATCAGGAGGGCTCGTTCTTCCAATAAAAAACTTAGCAAATTCAATTGCCAGGGCTTTCTTCCCTATTCTCTCTTGGCCATAGAACAACAAGGCATGCGGAAGTTTTCCTAGTTTAGCTGATTTTGTTAAAAACTGCCATTGTTTTTGATGGCAAATCATATTACTTTTTAATCATTATGCTCTTTTTATAAACGTCAAGATTTTCCAGCACCACGCCAGTCCCTTTAGCCACGCAAAGCAAAGGGTCTTCAGCTATAAAACAGGGAACGCCAATGGACTGGGTGATAAATCCATCAATGTTCCGAAGCAAGGCCCCGCCACCGGATATAATCATTCCTTTATCCATAATATCTGCTGAAAGTTCTGGTGGTGTCTCCCTTAAGACCGCTTTTACTGCCTGAATAATCTCAACCAAACGGTCTGAAATCGCTTCGCAGACCTCCTTTGAGTTAATCTTAATATTCTGGGGCAATCCTGAAATCAAATCCCTGCCGCGAATCTCTATCTCTTTTTCCTCTTTATCCGGTAAAGCCGTGCCGATTTTTATTTTTATTTCTTCAGCTGTTTGTTCACCGATTGCCAAATTATATTTTTTCTTAATATAATCTGAAATTGCCTGGTCCATCTTATCTCCGGCCACCCTGAGAGAATGACAAGTAACAATCCCGCCGAGAGAAATCACAGCTACTTCAGAAGTCCCACCGCCAATATCAATAATCATATGGCCAGAGCACGAATTAATAGGTATGCCGGCT
>PEYC01000003.1 GCA_002774555.1 Candidatus Nealsonbacteria bacterium CG08_land_8_20_14_0_20_36_22 | reverse complement strand
AGAGTTGATAGAAAATATATTTTTTAATTTTTCCAGATATGACTTATTAAAAGTTGGAAGGTGGAGGATGCTACAGCGATTATCATCGCTGAATGCAAAATTCAAAAATCAAAGAGCAAAATTAAAAAAAGAAATTAGCCCCGAGGATAGAGTTTTAAAACCAGAAGATATTATAGAGGTGGTCCGGGAGATTATTAGGTTAAACAATGACCCTGAGGCAAAACCAGACGAGATTGACCATTTAGGCAATAGAAGAGTGAGGACAGTGGGTGAAGTTTTACAAAATAGGATCAGGATTGGTTTAATGAGGATGGAAAGAAATATTAAAGACAGAATGTCTACTTTAGACATCCAGACCTTAACTCCGGTTCAGTTGATTAATTCTCGGCCAGTGATGGCAGTAATAAAAGAATTTTTTACTTCTTCCCAACTTTGTCAGTTTATGGATAACGAGAATCCTTTAGCCGAGCTTGAACATAAAAGGCGTCTTTCGGCTACTGGACCCGGCGGTTTAACCCGGGAAAGAGCAGGATTTGAGGTCAGGGATGTCCAGCCCTCCCACTATGGAAGGGTTTGTCCAATCCAGACACCCGAAGGTCCAAATATTGGCTTGGTCAATCACTTGGCTTCTTTTGCCAGGGTTAATCCTTATGGATTTTTGGAAACCCCTTATTTTAAAGTAGAAAAAGGCAAGATTACTCCGAGAGTTCATTATCTTTCAGCTTTTGAAGAGGAAAAGTATAATATTGCTCATGGTGGGGTGTTGATTGACAAAAAAGGAAAAATTATACCAAAAAAATGCGAGGCAAGAATTAAATCCGAGCCAGGCCTGATTGATAGAGATAAAATAGATTTTATTGATGTTTCAGCTGAACAATGTTTTTCAATCGCAACCTCTCTTATTCCTTTTTTGCAAAACGATGATGCAAACAGGGCTTTAATGGGTTCTAATATGCAAAGACAGTCAGTGCCTTTGGTAAAACCGGAGGTGCCTTTGGTTTGTTCCGGTTTGGAGGAAAGAGTGGCTCGGGATTCGGGCCAGGAAGTTATAGCAGAGGAAGATGGCAGAGTTGTAGAAGTTGACGGAGACCACATAAAAATTCAATCCCGCTTACAGCGGGACAAAATTCAAAATTATGACCTGAAGACATTTATCAGGACTAACCAATATACCTGTTTTCATCAGAGGCCAGTGGTCAGAAAAGAACAGAAAGTAAAAAAAGGAGATGTTTTAACAGATGGAGGAGGAATCTCTCAAGGAAGATTAGCTTTAGGCAGAAACGTTTTGGTTGCTTTTCTTTCCTGGCAGGGAATGAATTTTGAAGACGCAGTCATTGTCTCAAAACGTTTAGTGAAAGAGGATTATTATAGCTCAATTCACATTAAAAGTTTTACCTGTGATGTAAGAGAAACAAAACTTGGGCCGGAGATTACAACCTGTGATATTCCCAATGTTTCGGAGGAAAAATTGAAGGATTTGGACGAGGAAGGAATTATTCGTCTTGGAGCAGAGGTTGGGCCGAACGATATTTTAGTTGGTAAGATTTCACCAAAAGGGGAAGCTGGTTTGACGGCTGAGGAACGGCTCTTGCGGGCAATTTTTGGAGAAAAAGCCAGAGACATTAAAGATACTTCTTTATTAATGGAACATGGAAGAAGAGGAAGGGTGGTGGGACTAAAAGTTTTCTCTCGAGAGGAGGGCCATAAATTGGAACCAGGAATTATTAAAAGGATTGAGGTTGAGATTGCAGTAATTCGGAAAATTCAGGCCGGAGATAAATTGGCTGGTCGTCACGGAAATAAGGGAGTTGTTTCCAGGGTAGTGCCGGAGGAAGAGATGCCTTTTTTGGAGGATGGCACACCAATAGATATTATTTTGAATCCCTTAGGGGTTTCTTCTCGTATGAACATTGGCCAAATTTTGGAGAGTCATTTGGGGATAGCGGCCAAGAAGCTGGGTTATATTGCCATTTCGTCTGCTATGGCCGGGGCTACAGAAAGAGACATTAAAGAAGAGCTTAAAAAGGCCGGCTTGTCAGAGGATGGAAAGGTAAATTTATACGATGGTAGAACCGGACTTCCTTTTTCAGAGAAAATTACAGTTGGCTGTATTTATATGATGAAGCTTGTCCATATGGTTGAAGACAAAATTCATATGCGGGCAATTGGACCTTACTCTTTAATCACCCAACAGCCATTAGGAGGAAAGGCGCAGTTTGGCGGCCAGAGGTTTGGAGAGATGGAGGTTTGGGCATTGGAAGGTTATGGTGCTGCTTACACTTTACAGGAAATGTTAACCATTAAGTCCGATGATGTATTAGGAAGAGCAGCCGCCTACGAGGCAATCTTAAAAGGTGAACCAATTAAAACCCCTAATTTGCCAGCCTCATTTAATTTATTGGTTGCAGAATTAAAATCACTTGGCTTGAGCGTTGAGGTGAAAGAGAAAGGAAAAGAAAGTAAATAAATAATTTCGAATTTTGAATTCCGAATTTTGAATAAATTTTTAATAATTGAATTTCGAAACAGTTTAAAAATTCAAAATTCATAATTGATTCAAAATTGAAAATTAAAAATTATATGAGAGTAACTGATATACAAGCGATAAGAATAAAACTTGCCTCGCCAGAGGAGATTTTGAGTTGGTCCCACGGAGAAGTGACAAAACCAGAAACCATTAATTACCGGACTCAAAGAGCAGAGAAAGACGGTTTGTTTTGTGAGAAAATTTTTGGACCAGAGAAGGACTACGAGTGTTATTGCGGAAAATACAGAAGGATTCGCTATAAAGGCGTGGTCTGCGATAGGTGCGGTGTTGAGGTAACTAAGTCCTCGGTACGTCGGGAAAGAATGGGTCATATTAAATTGGCCTGTCCTGTTTCCCATATTTGGTTTTTAAGAGGAGTTCCTTCCAGAATAGGCATGGTTTTGGATTTGCCGATGGTCCGATTGGAAAAGGTAATTTATTTCGCCGCCTATATTGTAACCTCAGTAAATGAGGAAGCAAAAAAGAAAATCTTGGCTCAGGTTGAGAAAGAGTATAAAATCAAAATTAAAAACCAAAAATCAAAAATTAAAGAAGAACTAAAAGTGGCCAAGGATAGAGTGAGAGAGGAAATTTTAGGGATTAAACCGTTAAGAGTGCTTTCGGAAGTTGAGTATTATGATTATTCTTTAAAATACGGAGAGATTTTTGAGGCTGGAACCGGATCTGAGACCGTTAGGAAGCTTTTCGAAAAAGTTGATTTGAAAAAAGAAATTGAAAAGTTAAAAAAAGAAAAAGAAGAAACAATAGGTATTTCCAGGAGGAAAATTTTAAACCGTCTAAGATTCTTACAAGGGTTATTCCGAGCCGGAATTAGACCAGAGTGGCTCTTTTTGACTGTTATTCCGGTATTACCTCCTGACTTGCGTCCGATGGTTCAGTTAGACGGCGGCAGATATGCTTCTTCTGACCTGAACGATTTGTATAGAAGAGTAATCAATAGAAACAATCGTTTAAAGTATTTGCTGGAGATTTCAG
>PEYC01000018.1 GCA_002774555.1 Candidatus Nealsonbacteria bacterium CG08_land_8_20_14_0_20_36_22 | reverse complement strand
GGAAGTAAAAGAATATCAGGGCAAGCCGGAAATCATTTTAGAAACGCCAAATCAAATTGAAGTAGGGGAATAAAACATATGATGACTAGAAATAGAAAACTCATTATAATTGCAATAGTTACTGCCGTTATTGTTATCTTTGCGAGAGCGCCGTGGCTGGATAATCAGAGTTTATACGATAAGGTGTTTGAAGAAAGAGCTAAAATTGACGGCACGACAAATAAATACACTGGCGAGCTTATTTGCGATTATAATGTGATGTGGGCGCCATTTGGAAGATGGGTGGCGAGTTGTGAGGGCGGTTATTATGTAACATTTTGGGGCAAGATTGTGATAAAATAAAAATATGTTAAAAATAAACGAAGAAATAGGATCAACTCTATTTTTAATTAGATAAAAATCAAAAAATTGGTTAAAATTTATGGATATTCCTCAAGATATTTTAAATAAGTTTATAGTAAGAAAAGATTATTTGGACTGGATTAACAATGAACCTTCTATTTTCGCATACTTGGATTTAACCAATATGTTTCATTGGCAAGATGTCTTAGGTTGGAAATTCAGAATAAAAGATGTGATCAGGCAACTTTTTACTTTCCCAAACATCAAAGAGGTTAAAGTATATTATGGGTTAAATCCACGAAACCAGAGAGATTCCGAAGCTTTTCTTAATCGTATCAAGAAAACGGGAGCAAATTTAAGACCAAATCCACCAAAAGAAATGAAATTTATTAAAAAAGATATTGATGAAGCTTTATTTTTTCAGCGTCGTACCATGACGTTATTCGATAGACAAATTAAAAGTAAAATCTATGAGTTAATAGACGAACTTAAAAAGTCCGGAATAATTATCGTGGAGCCGAAGTGTAATTTTGACGTTGAGATGACGATGGATATGTTGGACGATGTAGAAAAAATTACAGCAATTATGCTTTTTTCTGGTGATTCCGATATGCAAGCTCCATTAGAACGTTTGAGAGTCAAAGGGAAAAAGATTGGAATTGTTGGCGTGAGAGATATGGTGGCTGGAGAGCTGCATCGTATAAAAGACAAGTATATTGATTTCGGTAAGTTTTATACCGGCAAAAGAACTTACATAGAAAGCGAAAATCCCGCTTTTGGCGGGACCGCGTGATTAGTAGGATTTCTCCTACATTTTCAGTATATCAATTATCAAAACTTCTTGTCAATAGTTCAGATTGTTAATAAAAAAAATGAAAAAAAACGGGGTCAGGAGATTTTTTTAAATAAATCATTCAAAGACGAATTAATTCAATGAATTTTCATTAATATAAATGAAGCAGGGCTTTGATTAAAATGTTTAAAAAAATTTTAATTTCAATTATTATTTTATATTTTTTAGTCCTGCTTCAGGCCAGTTTTTTTGTTCATTTCGCTGTTTGGGGCGTTTTTCCGAACTTGGTTTTAATTTTAATAATTATTTGGAATTTTTTTGAGAAGCCGAGAAATGAGCTCGGATTATATATGGCTTTGAGCGGAGGATTTTTTTTGGATATATTTTCTTCGTCTTTTATAGGCTATAATATTTTAATTTTAATGGTCTTGGTTATTTTAATAAAATTAATTTTTAGAAGATATGTTCGGGTCCCGTTTTTTGAGAAAATTTAAAACGAAACGGAATATAGATATAGAGCCCCAGGAAATCTTTTTAGACCGTCTGGCCAAAGAAAAGGAAGAAGAATTTGGCATTTCAGAAAAAAAGTTTGAAGTTCCTCTTCATTCAAGAGCCCTTAAAAGGGTTTTTATATTATCTTTAGTTATATTTTTTGTTCTTTTGGTAAAGACATTTCAATTCCAAGTTTTAGAAAACGAGAGATTTTTATCCCTGGCTGACCAGAATAAATTTATATTTCATTCAATTAAAGCGGAACGAGGAGTAATTTATGCTCAGGAAGGAGAACAATTAGTTTTCAATCAACCTAGTTTTGATTTAGTCCTAGATAAAAGCAAGCTTCCTGCCGATGATTCCAGAAAAATAGAAATTCTTAAAGAAATCGCTAAGATTATTAATATAAATCCTAATAATTTAGAAGAGAAGATTAACGAAGGGAATGAACAGAAAATCTTAATTGCAGAAAATCTTGACCATCAAACATTAATTATCCTCGAGACAAAAATTAATAGTTTTCCTGGATTTCAGATAGAAAGAAATTCTATTAGACATTATAAAGATGGCCCGACTTTTTCTCATCTACTTGGTTATATCGGTAAGATAAATGCAGAAGAATTAAAAGAAAATCCTGGGATTTACTCAATTACAGATTTAATTGGGAGAGATGGTCTTGAGAAGTCATATGAGCAGGTCTTAAGAAAGAATCCGGGAAAGACACGGATAGAAAGAGATGTTTATGGAAATATATTATCAGAAGAAATAGTTTCTTTACCTCAGTCGGGGAAAAGTTTGGTTTTATGGCTAGATATTGAATTGCAGAAAAAAATTGAGCAAGAGTTAAAAGAAATCCTTGAGAAAACCGGTGCTAAAAAAGCAGTGGGAATAGCTTTAAATCCCAAAACCGGCGGGCTCATAGCCATGGTTAGTTTACCAAACTATGATAATAATCTATTTAATAAAGAATCTGACCAGCAAGTTCTTGCAGCTCTTTTGACAAATCCTCAAGAACCTCTTTTTAATAGGGTTATTTCTGGTTTATATCCAACAGGTTCTACTATCAAACCATTAATTGCTACGGCGGCTTTAGAAGAGAATTTAATATCGCCAACAAAAAAAATTTATTGTCAGGGCGAAATTACCATACCCCATAAATATAATCCAGATATTATTTATCATTACAAGGACTGGCGGACCCATGGTTGGATAGCCCTAGAAGAAGCTATTGCCGAATCCTGTGACGTCTATTTTTACACAATCGGCGGAGGATATGGAGACCAGGAAGGATTAGGACCTTCAAGAATTAAAAAATATCTTGAGTTTTTTGGTTGGGGGAATAAAACCCAGATTGATTTACCGGGAGAGGTTAACGGTTTTATTCCTTCTCCTGACTGGAAAAAAGAAATAAAAAAAGAACCATGGTGGGATGGCGATACATATAATCTTTCTATTGGTCAGGGCGATATTAAAGTTACTCCTCTTCAGGTCGTAACGGCCTTTGGGGCAATAGCCAATGGAGGAACGGTTTTTCAGCCAAAAGTGGTAAAAGCGATAAGCGACAAAGAAAAAAATCTAATTTCCGAGATAAAGCCGGAGATTATAAGAGAAAATTTTATTGACCCCGAGGAGCTTCAAATTGTCAGAGAGGGAATGAGAATGTCAGTCACTGGTGAAAATAGCCCTTTTGCCACAGCTGTTTCCTTAAACTCTTTGCCAGTAGCCGTTGCGGTTAAAACAGGAACTGCCGAGACACCG
Source organism: Candidatus Nealsonbacteria bacterium CG08_land_8_20_14_0_20_36_22 (assembly GCA_002774555.1). Lineage (GTDB taxonomy): Bacteria > Patescibacteriota > Minisyncoccia > Minisyncoccales > GWA2-38-27 > PEYC01. Next base: position 10,112 of record PEYC01000018.1, on the reverse strand, counting down.
CGGTCTAATTATTATCACAATTGGGTAACCGTTTTTGGTCCTTATGAAGATCCGGAAATTGTTTTAACAATTATGGTAGAGAATGTCAAAAATGTTCAATCCGCCGCTTTATCAGTAGCTAAAGGAGTGCTAAGATGGTATTTCAATAGATAATTTTTAATTTTTAATTTTTAAACTGTTTGGAAATTGAATCATTGAGAATTTAATGAAAATTGTAAATTGAAAATTGATTATGTATAATAAAACTATGGAACCCATTACTCAGACCTTAAAAGAAAAATTTCAATTTATTAAACCCGGAGAAGTACGAACAAGGTTTGCTCCTTCGCCAACCGGTTTTCTTCATATTGGTAGCGCCAGAACTGCTCTTTTCAATTATTTATTTGCCAAAAAATATCAGGGCATTTTTGTTTTACGCATTGAGGATACAGATAGAGAAAGGTCAAAACCAGAATTTGAGGAAAATATTATAGAAGGCCTAAAATGGCTTGGGATTGAGTGGGACGAGGGACCGTATAAACAGAGCGAGAGAAAGGATATTTATGCCAAATATTTGGAGAAACTTTTAAAAGAAGGCAAGGCGTATCATTGTTTTTGTTCAGAAGAAGAATTAGAAGTCCAAAGACAAGAGCAAATGAGTAGGGGATTAGCGCCTCGTTATAATGGCAAGTGCGCCAAGCTTTCTCTGGAAGAAGTTGAAAGAAATTTATCTGAAGGCAAAAAATCAGTTATCAAATTTAAAATTCTTGCCAAAAAAATTGTCTTTAAGGATATTATTAGAGGCAGGATAGAATTTGATACGAGTTTAATGGGCGATATTTCTATTGCCAAAGATCTGGAGACCCCTTTGTATAATTTTGCTGTGGTAGTAGATGATTTTGAAATGAAAATTAGTCACGTAATTAGAGGAGAGGACCTTTTACCGAATACTCCTGTCCAAATTCTCTTACAAGAGACCCTTGGTTTTCCCCAGCCCCATTATGCTCATTTGCCTTTAATTTTAGGCCCTGATAAAAGTAAATTAAGTAAAAGACACGGGGTTGTTTCTCTTAAAGAATATAAAAATAAGGGGTATTTACCAGAGACCTTAATTAATTTTATAGCTTTTTTGGGGTGGAATCCAGGAACAGAAAGAGAAATTTTTTCTTTGGCTTCTTTAGTAAAGGAATTTTTAATAGAGCGGGTGCAAAAGGGTGGGGCTGTCTTTAATATTAAAAGACTGGACTTTTTAAACGGTTTCTATATTCGCCAGAAATCGCCTGAAAAACTAACAGAATTATGTATTCCTTACTTAACTCAAGAAGGATTAATAGAACCAATTTTTAAAACTGAGCAGTATCCTCCGGCTTATGGCGGAATAAGCATTACTCAATCTTATAGAATCGCCGAGACCAGAGAAGAAATAAATTTTGATTATTTGAAGAAAATTGTCGTTATATATCAAGAACGGCTAAAAAAACTTTCTGAAATTTCAGAACTAACTGATTTTTTCTTTAAAAAGAAGTTAGATTATAAAAAAGAACTTTTTAGTTGGAAAAATATGACAGAAAAAGAAATTAACGACTCTTTTAATAAATTGGAAAAAATAATTTCTAAAATAAAAGAGAATAATTGGGAAAAAGAAAATTTAGAAACAGTTTTACTCTTGGAAGCAGAAAAGGTAGGGGATAGGGGATATCTGCTTTGGCCCCTAAGGGTAGCTTTAACGGGTAAGGAGGCCTCAGCTGGTCCTTTTGAAATTGCCGAAATTTTAGGAAAAGAAATAACCTTAAAAAGAATAAAAGAGGCAAGATCTTTGGTGAAATAACTTTTTATCAAAATTATGCGACATTTACTTGTTTTTTCAATAATTTATCTTTTATTAATAATTGCCATCCCTTTTTCTTTTGCCCAAGAGCCATCAGAGCCTCTAGTGGGAGCACCAAAAACATTGGCTGATTTCCCTGAGGCATTAAAAAACAGCTGGCAGGAAGCTTTAGCAATCTGGGGGGAAGCGCTAGATTGGTTTAAAAATTTATGGTCTTCATATATTTTTCCCTTTTTTGAAGGCATCTGGCAAAGAATTTATTTGCTTTTAGGAAAAGAGGTTGAAAGAAGAAAGCCTGAAGTCAAAGAAGAATTTGAAAAAGAAAAAAAAGAAATGAAAGAAGAAATTAAAGTAGAAGTGCCAAAAATTGGTGAATCTATCTGGCAAAAATTCAAAGAGTTGATAAAATAGTGGGGAAGTGGGATTTTTCCACTTGACAGGGGTTTTTATGCCCTATAATATAGATATAAGAAATGTCGAATAATCTTGCTTAATAGGACTTAATATGAAGAAAAGTCAGAAACCACTCCCCCAACATATAAACGATTTTTTGGACTGGATAGATGTGGAAAAAGGATTATCTTCAAAGACCCAGGAAAATTACGAAGCATTCTTGCGGAAATTTTTTAATTGGTTAAAAATAAAGAAATTAGATAATCTAAAACCCCATCAATTAATTCCCGACCATATTTGGGACTATCGCTTATATTTATCCCGTTATACCGACAAAAAGGGTCGCTCTTTGAAGAAAACTACCCAGAGCTACTATTTAATCGCTTTAAGAGCCCTTCTGAGCTATTTTTCGGCAAAAGACATCTTATCACTGCCGGCTGACAAAATCGCCCTTCCTAAGGCCGATAAACGCGAAAAAAGCCTAAAATTCCTTAATTTAGAGCAAATTGAGAAGCTTTTACTGGCCCCTGACATAAATACAATTATTGGCTTAAGAGACAGAGCTATTTTGGAAATCTTATTTTCAACCGGTCTAAGAATAGCTGAATTAATGGCCTTAAACCGCGACCAATTTGTCAACATAAAAGATAAAAAAGATTTGGAGCTTGCTATTATTGGTAAGGGTGATTATCCGAGAACTGTTTATTTTTCAGAAAGAGCCCTTAAATGGTTAAAAAAATATCTGGAAATTCGCGACGACAAAGAAAAACCGTTGTTTATCCATTATAGAGCGCGAAAAGATGCTGAATCTCGTCTGACAAACCGTTCAATAGAAAGAAGTGTGAAAAAATATGCAACAAAAGCCGGTGTTCCTATTTTTACCACACCTCATACCCTTCGTCATTCCTATGCCACAGATTTATTATCTCAAGGGGTTGATTTAAGAATAATCCAGGAATTTTTGGGCCACAGAAGCATTACCAGTACTCAAATTTACACTCACGTTACCAATAAGAGATTGCTCGATATTCATCGCCAATTCCACAGAGGCAAAAATTTGAAAGAATAAAAAAACCGCCAAGATTGAAATGTCGCATAATATAATTATTTTCCAAATCTGCGCTGACGTAAAGAAAAATCTTCAAAGGCCTCTTCCAAATCTTTTTCTGTAAAATCAGGCCAGTATTTTTTGGTGAAATAAAGTTCAGAGTAAGCTACCTGCCAAATCAAAAAATTGGAAAGACGCTGTTCTTTTCCTGTCCTAATCAATAAATCTAAATCAGAAGTCCAAAGATTTTCAGAAATCACCTCTTCGGTAATTTTTTCAGGAGGAATTCTTTTTTTAATGATATTTTTAACGGCCTCGGTAATTTCTAGTCTACCTCCATAACTTAAAGCAAAATTCACTGTCATTTCTTTGTTATTTTTTGTTAATTCCTCTGTATTTTTTATTGCTTTCGCCAGGGCTCGTGGCAGTTTTTCTTTTTGACCAATTATTTTTATCTTAATTCTTTCCTTACGAGCTTCCTTGATATAATTTTTCATTATCTCTTGGGCTAATTTCATCAAATAACTAACTTCCATTTTTGAACGTTTCCAATTTTCAGTTGAGAAAACAAAAAAAGTGAGAATTTTCACTCTCCTCTCCCTGCACCATTTAATCACTTCTTTTATTTTTTTTAATCCACGTTTGTGGCCTTCAAAAACCGGCAATCCTTTTTCTCTTGCCCATCTTCTGTTTCCATCAATGATAATCCCCAGATGATATGGAATTTTCACTTTTGGCATATTTTTATAAATTATAGCAGAAAATCTGATTCTATTCTACTCTTTTTCGGTAACAGCCAAGGCATTTTAAATCCTAAAAAATAAATTGTCTTAACAGCTATCTCGGAAAAAATAATCTTCGGGATAAAAAATCTCCTCACCGCTCTTTTATATTTTAAAAAATCAGGGAAAGTTTTTAAAAGAATCTCCGCTGCTGTAAGTCCCCAAACCACTCCCCCACCCGACCATGGTTTAGTTAAACCGGCAGCGTCTCCGCAAAGAGTAATTTTTTGATTATTTGGTATTATAAATCCTTGAGGCACAATTCTGGCTTTTTTCTCAAGTTGGAAGTTGTCAAATATTGATTTGGCTTCTTTCGGTTTTGCCATTACTCCATATTCTATGTTATTGCCCCTTGGAATTTTCCACGAAAAGCCAGTTTTACAAGGCCAAACTTCTACATAATTAGAAAAATTCTTTTTATGAACAAATCCTAAAATGCCTAATTTATATTCTGGTTCATTTAAACCTAAACTTCTTCTGACAAAAGAGTCAGCGCCGTCACAGCCAATTATTTTATCAAACCCTTCGGGTACTGAAGAAACATTATAATTTAAAATGATTTTAGCCCCGGCTTTCTTGGCAATCTCAGCTACCAATTTGTCTAATTCAAAACGAGAAATTACAAAAAAAGTTTTAGAAAACTTTAAAATAATTGTTTTTCTGGGAAAATGTAAAAAAACAGAATTTATTTTATTTTGAATTAATCCCGCTGAAAGCGGGATTAATTCAAAAATTCTTTGAGAAAATAATCCCGAGCAAACTTCATTGCCAATTTCTCCTTTCTTTTCAAAAACCGTAACATTATGTCCTTTTTCTGAAAGTTTCCAAGCCAAATATAGACCGCAGATTCCTCCGCCAATTATTGCAATTTGCATAATATAATTCCTATTGCAAAAGAAAGTAAAGAAATTAAAATAACCCCGATAATTAATATTATATCTTTTTGATTTTTTTTGACAAGTTCTAATAATTTTGCTAACATAATTCAAGGATATACATTTATGGCTAAGACAAAAGCTGCTGGAGCTACAAAATTAGGAAGAGATTCTCTTCCAAAATACCTTGGGGTAAAACTTTTTGAAGGACAAAAAGTGAATTTTGGTCAGATAATTATTCGCCAGCGAGGAACAAAATTTTACCCTGGAAAAAACGTCAAAAAGGGGTCTGACGATACTCTTTATGCCGTTAAAGAAGGTATTGTTAAATTCAAAACAAAAAGAAAAAAACGATTTGACGGTTCTCAACGAATAATTAAAATTGTAAACGTAGAGCTGCTCTAATAAATTCTTTAAACAATGGATGGGGCTTTAAGGGCCTTGATTTAAATTCCGGATGAAACTGAGTAGCGACAAAGAAGGGATGATTTTTTACTTCAATAATTTCTACTAAATTTTTCTCAGGATTGATGCCGGCTATTACCAGACCCTTTTTTTCTAAAAACTCTCTATAATTATTGTTTAATTCATAACGGTGGCGGTGACGTTCAGATATTATATTTGATTTGTAAGCCCTGGAACTATTGGTTCCGGGTTTTAATTTACATTTATAAGCTCCTAGTCGCATTGTCCCTCCGTATTTTTTTTCTTTTAATAAGACCTTCTGTTCTGGCATTACGTCAATCACATTATCAATTCCTTTTTTCATAAATTCAGTTGAATTTGCTTTTTTTAATCCGCAGACATTTCTGGCAAATTCAATTACCGCTAACTGCATTCCTAAACAAAGTCCTAAAAAAGGAATTTTATTTTTTCGGCAAAATCCGATAACTTTTATTTTTCCTTCTATGCCTCTTAGGCCAAAACCGCCGGGAACAACAATGCCGTCATATTTTTTTAGTTCTTTTAATTGGCTGGGGATTTTTTCATATTTTTCCGCTGACAGCCAAAAAATTTCCGGTTTTCTTTTAAAAAAATAAGCGGCGTGTTTTATTGATTCAATTACCGAAACATAAGAATCCATTAAAGTGAATTTCCCTGTCTCAAAATACTTTCCAACTATTCCGATTTTAACTGCCCTTTTAGTATTTTTTATTATTTTTATTAATACTTCCCAATCCTTAAGGTCTCTTTTTTTTCTAGGCCTTAAATTTAACTTTTTTAAAATTAAATTTCCCAAATTTTCTTTTTCAAAATTAAGAGGAATTTCATAAATCGTCTCAATGTCTGGAGCAGAAATAACATCTTTGGGAGCAACGTTGCAAAAAACTGATATTTTTTTCTTTCTGATTTCGTCTAAAGGAACCGTTGATCTAGCCAGAATTATATTCGGTTGGATCCCGGCCGAATTTAATGTTCTTACAGCATATTGAGTGGGTTTGGTCTTCATCTCCCCGATCATTCTGGGAATAGGCAAATAACTGACTAAAATAAAAAGCACGTCTTTGGGACGAGATAATTTCATCATTCTGGCTGCTTCTAAAAAAAGCATATTTTGGTATTCTCCTACCGTTCCTCCAATTTCAATCAAAACAAAATCAGCTATTGTTTTTCTGCCAGCTTTTTTAATCCGGGAGATTACCTCATTAGGGATATCCGGCACCACTTCTACACATTTACCGCCGTACTTTAAATTTCTTTCACGGTTAATTACTGCCTGATAGACCCTGCCTGTGGTTATATAATTATCCGTATAAATATTCTCGTCCAAAAATCTTTCATAATTGCCGACATCCTGGTCGCATTCAACTCCGTCATCGGTCACAAAAACTTCTCCGTGTTCTATGGGGTTCATTGTCCCGGCATCAACATTAATATAAGGGTCAATTTTAATAGCTGTTACTTTAAATCCTTTGCTTTTTAAAATCTTTCCGATAGAAGCTACTGCTATTCCTTTACCAATGCCGGACATTACTCCTCCGGCAACGAAAATAAATTTTGCCATTTTAGGATTTTTCTTCTGTAATAATTACTTTTATTTCAGCCTCTAAATTGTGCTTAAGCTTAACTTTCACCGGAAACTCTCCAGGTTCACTAATTGCTTCCACTAAATCAATTTGTTCTTTTTTTATTTCAAATCCTAAATCTGCTAATTTTTCTGAAATTTTTTGAGAGGTTATTTTTTCAAAAAGCTGTTCTTCTTTTCCGAGTTTAACTGTAATTACAAGTTCTAATCCATCAATTTGTGAAGCTAATTGTTGAACTTTTTTAAGTTCTTCTTCAGCCTTTTTTACTAGAGCTTCCTTTTGGGTTTCTGCCCACCTTATAGCTTGCTCGGTAGCTATTTTAGCCAAACCCTTAGGAATCAGAAAATTCCTGGCATAACCATCTTTAACGTCCTTTACCTCGTATTTCTTTCCTAAATTTTCAATATCTTGGAGGAGAATAACCCGCATAACTCTAAAATAATTTTGAATTTTGAATCAATTATGAATTTTTAATTTAAAATTAAATCATTAAAAATTTATTCGAAATTCGAAATTAAAAATTAGAAATTTATTATTGTATTTTACTCCATCCCTTTTATAATTTCAAGTGCCTTGTCTAATTGAGGATCTTTGTCTTGCTCATAGTCCTCCTCAGTCATTTCCACCTTAATATCCGGCTCTAATCCTTTATCTGTAATTAAGTCTCCTTTCGGGGTAAGCCAATTGGCAACTGTAATCTTCAAACTAGAACCATCTTTTAAATTTTCTAATTGTTGGACAGACCCCTTTCCGAAAGATGTCTCACCAATTATTTTTATACCGCGGTTATCCCGAAGAGCAGAAGCCAGTATCTCAGCAGCAGAAGCCGAACCCTGATTAATCAAAATCACCAACGGATAATTTGAGAATTTGGAATTGCCTTCGCTTCTATAAATTATTTGTTCTTTTTTTTCGCCAAAGTCCTCAATTACCACAATTTGACCTTTTTCTAAAAACCAGCCGGCAATATCCTGAGCTCTTTCTAAATATCCCCCAGGATTATTTCTTAAATCCAATATTATTTTTTTAGCAGGACTATTTAAAATCTCGTAGGCTGCTTCTTTAAAATCCCAATCAACTTTTTCAGAAAAATGATAAAGTTTGATATAGATAATATTTTCATCTTTCAGTTCCCATTTTAAAGATGGAACATTGATAATGTCCCTGAAAATTATAAAATCTTTTGGTTCCTGCCAGTTCTCTCTTAAAATAGTTAAAGTAACTTTTGTTCCCTTTGGCCCCCTAATAAGAGAAACAGCTTTTTCTGTGGATAGGTCAACAGTAGAATTGTCATCAATTTTTAAAATTTTATCTCCGGCTCTCAACCCTGCTTTTTGAGCAGGTGTTTCTTCTAAAGGAGCAATCACTTGGAGTTGTCCTTTTTTTATGCCGATTTCCATACCCACTCCCTCAAAACGACCGCTGACATCCTCTAAAAATGTTTTTGCCTCTTCTGGGTTGAAAAAAATAGTATAGGGATCTTCTAAGGATTTTATCATTCCCGAGACCGCGCCGTAAATCATTTTTTGGGCGTCTAAGGCTTTTGGGGCAACATAGTTTTCTTCAAGTTTTTTCCAGGTTTCCCAGAGAATTGAAAAATCAACATTTTCTGGCGGACAAATAGAACAGACAACTGAACTTTTCCCAACTAAAAAGCCAAATAGAAAACCAAAGCCCAAACTAATGATTAAAAAAATAAAAGTAAAATTTCTACGCATTATCTTTTTATACCAAATTAAAATAAAAAATCAACACCCCCTGCAATTACCTTGGAATAAAGAGTAATAAAAAAAGAGGTACAATACGCAATACATATCGTGCCTCTTTATTTTTTAGTTGTTGCTGTTTTTTGGCACTGCAGACGCAATATAATCAATTGCATCTCCAACAGTTAGAATCTTTTTTGCGTCTTCGTCAGGAATTTTTATGTTAAATCTCTCTTCAAGTTCCATTACCAGCTCAACTAACTCCAAAGAATCAGCCTTAAGGTCATCAATAAACGATGTTTCCCTTTTTACTTTGGCAGTACCCACGCCCCATTCTTCGCAGACAAAAGTTTTTACTTCAGCTTCAATATTTTCAACATTAACTTCTGACATTGCTTTTCTCCTTTACTAAAAAACACTTATAAGGTTTTAAAATAAACTAAACGGTGGACCCAGTGGGACTTGAACCCGCGACCTCGCGCATGCCATGCGCACGCTCTACCAACTGAGCTATGGGCCCGTTTTCTTTAACTATTATATACTAATTTTGAGATTTTGAAAAGGACTAAAAAAACCCAAGCAAATTGAATGTATGCTTGGGTTTATTCTTCTTCATCGGCTGAATGAAGAAGAATAGTTGCCAATTTTTGGCTTATTTCTCCTGACGATTTAACTTTTTCAAATTTCATAGGTTCGCCAATTTTAATAGTTATCTTTTCCCGAAATCTTGGAAAAGCATGGTACAGTTTTGTCCGATTCGGAAAATTCGGCAAAAAATTTTCCGCGCCATCAACCCAAGTGGGCAAAACCGCTGCTCCGGTTTTTTGAACTAATAAACCTACTCCATCTTTCAACCGCCTTATTTTTTTTCCTCTCTCGCTCCAATAAAATTCACCATGCTTACCATTGCAAGTTCTGCCTCCCTCAGGAAAAATAACAACTATCCCTCCCGAGTTTAAAATTCTTCTTAACTTTACGAAGGCCCTCAATTCTTCTTGTTTATTCCCTCGTTCAATAGGAATTGCTAATGGACGGATCCAAAACCAATACCATTTATCGTAATAATTGACTTTATCTGGAGTGCTCCAAGGACTAAGTTGAATTGGGTGTAAAAGATATTCTTTCCAAAACAAAACTGGCAGTAAAAATGGTTCTAGCAAAGAAGGATGGTTAGAAACTAAAATCAAACCATTTTTATATAATTTTGGACTACAACGATAGTTGGGAAAACGCTCCCAGTGCAGAATCCGAATTCTTCCCAAAACCCTGAATAAATTCAAAAGAACTGCCAAAAAAACTCCGATCGTATAAACCGTTCCCAAAAGCACTATCTTATCAACAAGCTTATCTTTTATTTTTTTCATTGCATTTTCTCCTTATTAAAATTTCAAAGAACAAGAAATCTCTATTTTTCAATGTTCAATTATAGCAAAAATTCCCTTTTTTGGCAATAGATTGAACTATGGTTATCTTA
>PEYC01000059.1 GCA_002774555.1 Candidatus Nealsonbacteria bacterium CG08_land_8_20_14_0_20_36_22 | reverse complement strand
AAAACCCGTTTTATATTTTTTCTCGCAGCCGATGTTATTTTAATATTTCTGGCGGTTTTTTTGGCTTTTTTAATTAGGTTTGACGCTAAAATTCCTCCCCAGTACTCCATCTTTATTCCGAGAATGATTATTCTGACAGTAATTTTCACTATCCCTGTTTTTTATTTCCAAAAACTTTATTCTTTTTCCTGGGCTTATGTAAGCACCAGTGAATTAATTTCTTTATTTAAAGCGACCACCATTTCTTTTTTCTTTTTGGGCATTACTATTTATATTTCCAAATATTTCCCATTTTTTACAAACTTCCCCCGTTCAACCCTTTTTATAAGTTATTTTCTGGTTTTTATTTTTTGCGGCGGAATTCGCTTTGTAAAAAGAGTTTGGTTGCAGATGGTTAGAAAAGGAGGAACCGGCGAGAAAGAGAGAATATTAATAGTCGGTGCCGGCGATGCCGGCGAGCAAATTTTAAGAAGTATTTTGATGTCAAAATCCAGCCCCTATTTGCCTGTTGGTTTTATTGACGACGATCTAATAAAGCAGGGAATAATAATCCACGGTATTAAGGTCTTAGGGAAGACCAGCGATATTCCCAAAATCGTAAAGGACCGTCAGATAAAACAACTTATTATTGCTTTTCCTTCAGCCGGAACAAAAGCGATTAAAAATATTGTTGAAATAACAAGAAAAGCCGGGTTTAAAAAAATTAAAATTGTTCCGCCAATAACTGAAATTATAAACGGCAGTGTTTCTTTAAGAAGCTTAAAAGAAGTGGGCGTAGAGGATTTGTTGGGAAGAGAGCCGGTGGGATTAGACACCAAAGCGATTGAAAGTTTTATTAGGGCTAAAACAGTTTTAATTACCGGCGCCGCCGGTTCTATCGGCTCTGAGTTATCAAAACAGATAGCGCGATTTAAACCATCTTTGCTTTTATTGTTAGACCAGGATGAAACCGGCATTTTTAATATCTCAGAAGAATTAAAGGACAATTTTTCAAACTTAAAGATTAATTCTTTAATAGCAGACATAAGAGACAAAGAGAAAATAGAGGGAATATTTAATAAATTCAAGCCAAATATTGTTTTTCACGCTGCTGCCTATAAACACGTGCCTTTAATGGAAAAAAACTCTGATGAGGCAGTAAAAAACAATATTTTTGGGACAAAAATTGTGGCTGAAGCAGCTTTAAAATATAATAGTGAAAATTTTATTTTTATTTCTACGGACAAAGCAGTAAACCCCATTTCAGTAATGGGAGCGACAAAAAGAATCGGCGAAATGATTTGCCAAACGTTAAACCAAAAGAATCATACTAAATTTGTTTCTGTTAGATTCGGCAACGTTTTAGACAGCCGGGGAAGCGTTATCCCGATTTTCAGAGAACAAATAAAAAAAGGAGGACCAGTAGAAATTACCCATCCTGACATGAAAAGATATTTTATGCTTACTTCTGAGTCCTGCCTTTTGGTTTTACAAGCAGGAGCAATGGGTCAAGGCGGAGAGGTGTTCGTGCTTGATATGGGAAAACCAATTAGGATTTTGGATTTAGCAAAAGAAATGATAAAATTATCCGGCTTGGAGCCGGACAAAGACATTCCAATTGTTTTTATCGGTCCGAGGCCGGGCGAGAAATTTTTTGAAGAGATTTTAACAACCGAAGAAGGGACAATAGCCACTCAAAACCAAAAAATTTTTATGGCTCGTCTTTCAAAAGTCAATGAGCAAAAATTAAATGAGGCCTTAGAAAAATTAAAAGGATTTGTGCAGCAGAACAATCAGGAGGAAATAATTAACATTTTTAAAAAAATTGTAGCGTCATATAATAAATGATAGAATAAAAAAATACATGAAAAGAATTATTCTTTTTATTGGTTTAGTAGTTTTATTTCTGTGTATAGCGACCAGCGTCGCTGCCGATGTTGTCGGCGAGAGGCGGACTTTTTTTGTTGACCAGTCCTACGATTTTTCCGGGAGAAAAGAGATTACGGCAATTTTAGTGAAGGCCTTTCCGAAACTTTATTTTTATATTGATGAGGACTGGTGGAATTTCAATCCTCAAAGCGAAATTCGCCAAGCCTTAGATAATTTAGAGCAGGAGTTTAACCAAAACATCTATCCGACAATTATTAATATTTTTGGCTCAGAATGGAATCCGGGAATTGACAATAAATCCCAGATTACTGTTTTAATCCATCCGATGAAAGAAACATCTGGCGGATACTTCCGCTCCAACGACGAATATTTTAGAATCCAGGTTAGCGATTCAAACGAGAGAGAAATGTTTTATTTTAATACTAAATATATTACTACTCCTTTGGCCAAAAGTTTTTTAGCTCACGAATTGGTCCATTTAATCACTTTCAACCAGAAGGAAAAAATCTATAATGCAACAGAAGAAATCTGGTTAAATGAAGCTAGGGCAGAATATGTTCCGACCCTGCTTGGTTACGATGAAATCTTAGATGGCAGTAATTTGGAAAGGAGAATTCGGGATTTTTTTGAGAATCCTTCTGACCCGCTTATTGATTGGCAGAACGAAAAAGCAGATTACGGCGTTGTTAATCTTTTCACCCAGTATTTAGTTGACCACTACGGGATAAACGTTTTAGCGGACGCTTTGCGTTCTTCCGAAACCGGGATAGAAAGCCTAAATTACGCCCTGGAAAAGAATAACTTTAAGGAAGATTTTTCCCAGATTTTCACTGATTGGACAATCACGGTTTTAATCAATGATTGCAACTATGGTCCGAAATATTGTTATCTTAATAAAAATTTAAGAACCTTCCATATTACGCCACGGATTAATTTTCTTCCCTTAAGCGGGGAGAGTACTTTGACCTTAACCGACTTGACCAAACAATGGTCTGGTAATTGGTATAAAATAATTGGCGGCCGAGGAACTTTGAAATTCAGTTTTTTTGGAAATCCTGACACTGCTTTTAAAATTCCTTATATTACTATCAACCAGGCAGGGAGTTACAATGTTAAATTCCTTGAACTTGATAAAGACCGGAAAGGCGAGGTTCGGATGGAGAATTTCGGAACAGAGATTACTGGGATGGTTATTATTCCTTCTTTATCTGATCAAATAGAAAGTTCCGACGTTTCTTCTTATTATTTTTTTTCCTGGACAGCTTCAATTGAAAGGTCTGATGAGGACGAATTAATTAAACAGTTTTTAGCTCAAATTGAGGCGTTGAAAAAAGAAATTATTAGGGTTCAGGCCCAAATTCAGGCGATTTTAAGCCAAAAAGGTCAATTTTCTTGCTCGCAACTAAACAGCAATCTTTACCTTGGATTGAAAAACAATCAGGAAGTACGCTGTCTTCAGCAGTTCTTAAAACTGCAAGGTCCGGAGATTTATCCTGAAGGTCTGGTCAGCGGAAATTTTCTTTCTTTGACCAAGTCAGCCGTTATTCGTTTTCAGGAAAAATACGCTTCAGAGATTTTAACGCCTTTAGGATTAACAAGTGGTACTGGTTTTGTTGGTTCAGTCACCAGAGCAAAAATCAACCAGCTTCTGAGCCCTTGACCCCCATTAGAGATTCTAAGTGCCAAAAGAAAGCACAAAGCAAACAAATCTCTAACGGGGGTGTCCAGGTTCAGATACATATGATACACCCTT
>PEYC01000037.1 GCA_002774555.1 Candidatus Nealsonbacteria bacterium CG08_land_8_20_14_0_20_36_22 | reverse complement strand
AAAGTTATGCCTATGTTATTTCGGATTTGACGCATCATTGGCTGGTCTCCGGTTTTTAAATCAATAATGGACAATCTACGATGACCCAAGCCGCAATCCTTAAAAAAATAAAAACCTTCAGCATCCGGCCCGCGATGGCTTAACGAATCAGTCATCTTTTTTAGCTGGGGTTTATATTTTTGCGAATCTTCTTTAATTATGCCTGCGATACCGCACATAATTTAAATTAATCAATTAAACCGATGAATTTTAAAGCCTTTTCGATGTTCTTTTCCCAGGTATAATTTTCTCTGGCTTTTTTCAGGCCGGCTTCGGCCACGGCCTTTAATTTATCGGGGTTGGCAAGATAAAATCTGATTTTGGTTATACATTCGTCAATGGTGTCATAGCACTCTATTTCTTTGCCTTCTTCAAACAATTTTAAAAGGTCAGGATTTCTGGTGGTAATGCATAAAGCGCCCGACATTAAAGCATCAAAATCTCGCAGCTTAAGACCCATAACATCTTTGTTGTAACCAATATAACTAATTCCCAAAACAATTTTCGCTTTACCAAAAACCTCTGAAATTTTTTCAGCTTTTATAAACCCGTTCGGAAATCCCGGGCCAAAAGCTTCTATTTTAATTCCAGCTTTTAATATTTTCTTGACCAGCTGCTCACGGAAACCCATATTAGATCCAACAAAAACAACATCGTAAATCTTTTCGCGGCGGGGGTAGAAAAAATCTGGACTGCTTGCTAAGGGCCAATAAATTGCTGGGCAACCTTCAATTGCATACCACAAACAAGCATCAGAAAATGTTGTTAAAACCAAATCAAGCCCCCCTACTAATCCCACAGAGCCTAGTCTTCTTCCTTTATATTTTGACCAGTGAAATACATACGTGTCATCCATCATAATATTAATAACTGGTATACCCAATGCCTGAATATTTTTTAAAACATCGGGGTGAAACATGTCTGCCCACATCTGGCCAATTAAAACGTTCAAGGGTTTTTGCTGATGAGCTTTTTTTACTTGTCGCAATAAATCTTCGCCGACCTGAGGAATTGCCAATTTACCAAGTCGGGGTACCGGAACCCATCTATTTGGATTATAACCATTGTAATCATTAATTAATGGTATAACTTCCCCCCCGAAATTTTTAAGAGCTTGCAAAAACCCAGAAACATCTTGCTCATAATGAGAACCAACGTAAAATATCCTTAATTTACCACGAGGTAGGGGTTTTATTTGAACGCCTCTGGCAACTAATCGATCACGAACTTGATTTACTATTTCGCTCTCGTTATATTTAATACCCTTTCTTACGGCTTGAGATTGGTAATGCCTATAAAGTCTTTTTAGCCTCCAAGAATTTAAACTTACCTTTATAAAAGCATTAACCCAGAAAATTAATAATGATTTTTTTAAAAAAATTTTTAACTTTAAAAACATATCGGCTTAATTTTCAAATTTTCGCATTTATTAACTATTATTTCAGACACCGTTCAATATAGCACACTAAACCAATTTTAGAGCATGCTATATTCTTCAATAATTTTAGCTAAATTAAATCTTGAAAGATAATAGCCGGCAACATGAGCTTTTTCAAGTGCTCTATTATAGTTATCAAAAGCTTCCATTATTTTTTGAGCGCAATCTTCAATATTTTTATTTTCGAACAATAATCCCGCTTCGCCATCCATTAAAATTTCTTTATTCCCGGACGGACAATCAGAAGCAACAATCGGAATGCCCAAGGCCTGCGCCTCTATTAAAGAGCAAGACAAGCCCTCCCATTCCGAGGTATTAACAAAGAGTTTAGCTCTTTTAATATATTTCCAGGGATTGGCTTGAAAGCCTAAAAATTTAACCGATTCCTTGAGGCCCAATTCATAAACCAAGTTTTCTAATTCTTTTCTTAGGGGGCCATCACCACAAATTAAAAGCCTATAAGAATTCTCATTATTTTTTCCTAATTCGGTTTTTTTTACTAATTGCCACGCTTTCAATAAAATATCCAATCTTTTTTGCGAGGTTAACCGCGAAACCGCAACAACCGTATTATACCCCTCTTTTAACCAAGATTCATCAATCTTTTCCTCCGCTTTTTTTCTAACAACCTCAAAATCAACCGGATTATAAATAACCCTTACTTTTTCAGGAATAATACCATGTTTTTTTATTAAATCATCGGCAGCTTCATATGAAACCGTATGGACAATGTCGGCATATTTATTGTATTCTCTGCTAAAAAAATTCCGATAATACCAACCAAACCAACCTTTGTGGGCGTCCGCACCGGAAATATTGCTGCTTACATGACAATGTTCACTTATAATCAAGCGGAAATTTCTATAAAATCTTTTCACTAAACAAAGAGCTAACCCCTCGCCTTGATTAACCGCTATTATTTTTTGTGGTCTAATTTTCTTTAATAAAAAATAATAAGAAAAAAGCCGGCAGAAAAAACCCAAATGTTTAATCGGCTTCACTATTTTGTCTATCTCAAAAACCTTAACGTTTGGACTCAAAAAATCTTTTAATTTGCCTTCCTTTTTATGAAGCGATAAGGCTACTGTTCCATATCTGTCCTCATTCCATTCATTTAAAATCCAAACGATTGCCCTTTGAATTCCAAGATCATCAAGAGTATTCATCGCAAATAAAATATCTAATCGCTTTTCATTTTTCATATTTTTGTATTTTTGTTTTAGGAAAAACAAACTATTTTTTTATAATCGTCTTTAATTGTCCAATTTTCCCAAATAAAATCATAACAATAAGTTAAGACGTGCGTCTTTTTAAGTTGTTCCTGAATAGAGGCTCTTCTTTTAACTGCTTCCGCAACAATATCATGAAATTGGACTTGAATATTTTTTATATTTTTAATAAAGCCACTTTCAATAAGATGATCTAATAAATCATACCCTGCTCCTTCTATATTAATTTTCATCAAATCAATTTTATGAATACCTTCTTCTTCAAAAAAATCAGTGGCTTTTATAAGTTTTATCTTCGCAGAATGCTCGTTTGTTTTAAAAATAGAGGAGCCGTCTGCACAAATCGCAATCTCAACATCTTTAGTAACATCCGCTAATCCAAATTTGAATAATTTAATTTTTTTATTTCTAGAAAATCTTTTTTCTATAAAAGAAGCGAACTCTTCTACTGGCTCAAAAATATATACAAAACAGCAATATCTTGAAAAAATTTCGGCCGTCCAAGATCCTTTATAACCACCAAGGTCGAAAACAATAGAATTTTCATTCAAATCATATTCAACTCTTAATGTTTCATCTCCTTTAACATCTAACCATCGACACCAATCTTTTTCTCTTTTTGATTGCAAAAATGGAAAACACAATTTTATTTCCCATATTAATCTTGAATATACCTTTTTGATAATTTGAAGCATAAAATTTAGTTTAAAGTTATTAAATCATTCTCTAAAAATGAAATACAGAATATTTTAGGCATTTTATATTTCCATAATAAACTTATTTAAACAACCTTAAAGCACAACCAATAGGTGCCGGCCTGCTAAAATATTTATCTACATTTAAAATTTTTTCACTATCCGGCTGTAATTCGTTTATTAATTTTTTAATCTCTTCGTCTGATTTATAATGTTGATATTGATGAGCGCCGAAACTGTCAAAAGTATTTAAAACTCCAGTCTTGTAAGCTCTCTTTAAATAACCCTTTC
>PEYC01000029.1 GCA_002774555.1 Candidatus Nealsonbacteria bacterium CG08_land_8_20_14_0_20_36_22 | reverse complement strand
GCCACGCTGTGCTCCCAACCGGAGTTGAACCGGTGTTCCCAGCTTGAGAAGCTGATGTCCTAGACCACTAGACGATGGGAGCTGATGTTTTTAATTTTACCATAAAATCAAAATTTTGTAAAAACTATTGACATTTTTAATATATATGCTATTATTTACCTGCTCGTTGAAAACAAAATAATGAAAGTTTTTTGAAAGGGTTAGAAAATGACAAAAGGAAATGTTTTGACGCTTTTTTCAGGAATATTGTTTTGTATAGCCACGGGATTTTTAGTCAAACCCCGAACGGTTCTCAATTCGGAAAATCCTGCCGTAGTTTCTGCAGAAACAAAAAAACCAGATCCGTTTCTCCATCAAGTTCAAATTCAAACGGTCGAAATGAAAGTCACTGCCTACTGCCCTTGCGAAAAGTGCTGCGGCAAATTTGCGGATGGATTTACTTCCATTGGCCGCGATGCCCGAAAAACTCTAGGCGTAGCAGCAGACCCAAAATTGCTGTCATATGGAACTAAACTTGATGTCCCGGGCATCGGCGTCAGAGTGGTTGATGATACAGGAGGAGCAATGCGGCAAAGCGCAAAAAAAGGAATCTGGCATATTGATGTCAGATTCCATGACCATAATGAAGCTTTGCAATTCGGAGTCCAGTGGTTGAATGTGAAAATCCTAAACTAGACTCAAGCCGAAAAAGGCCCTGTGGGAAAACACTCACAGGGCTTTTAATTCTTGTTTAAATGGGTTCATAATCAGGAGGTATCGCATAATAATCTATAATATGCTTTGCCATATCTTTAAAAAAAGGAACGGCAGAATATTCAGAGGTCTTGGTTTTTGGATTATCAAATTTCACCAAAATGAGAAATTTAGGGTTAAAAGCAGGAAAAAAACCAATAAAACTTTGCCAGGTTTTATTTGAATAACCTTTTTTATTTACACCCAGAACTGTCCAAGGAATCTGGGCAGTCCCGGTTTTCCCAGCAATATAATAACCCGGAATTTTGGTCTTTTTAGCAGAACCATTTTCTACCACGCTAGTCATCATCGCTGTAAGTTGAGAAGAGGTTTCTGATGAAATAACTTGTTCTCTAGTTATTTGGGGCTGAGTCGTTCTCTTCTCGCCATTTTCAATAATCTTTTCTACGATATATGGCCGCACCAATTTACCATTGTTGGCAATTGCGCCAAAAGCCTGAACCAGTTGGATAGGAGTCATTTCAATGCCCTGGCCAAAAGAGGCAGTGGCAAAATTAACTTCATAACCCTTCTTAAACTCTTTATTTTCTGAAAAAATCTCTCCTTGTAAATCAATTCCGGTTGGTTCAAAAAAACCGAATTTCTCTAGATATTCCAGAAAAATTTTGTGGCCAATCTGTCTCTCGGCAAAAACAGCTCCGGTATTAATTGATTTTTCTAAGACCTCTGTCATTGTTCTCTCTCCCCATATTCTTTTATTATAATTATAGATAGTATATCCCCCGATTTTCAGGTTGCCCTCATCAATATAAGTGGTCTTTGGGGTGAGCTTCTCTTGGTCAAGAGCGGCTGCCATAGTAATTGATTTGAAAATAGAACCCGGTTCAAAAAGTTTCTGCAAGACATTGTTCTGAAAAATGTGAAAATCATCAACTTTTGAATAATAGTTGGGGTCAAAGTTTGGAAAATTAGCTAAAGCCAAAATTGCCCCACTCTTAGGGTCCATAACCACAATCTGACCTTCTTCAATACTTAATTCTTCCTTAGCTTTCTCTAATAATTTTTCTGCCATAAACTGAAGATTGTAATTAAGGGTTAAAAAAATATCAGCGCCATTAGTGTCATTTGTAAGACCATAAATAAGGTTCTGAATTTTTTCTTTTCCCTGTAGAACATCATTGTAAAAACCTTCAATTCCATACTGTCCTTTTTCTTCTCCCCCAATAAACCCAATTGTTTGGGAAGCCATTAAGCCCTGAGGATATTCTCTGAAAAATGTCTCTCTTAAATAAACTCCGAGTAAATCAATTTCTCCTAAGACCCTGTTTTCCTCTTCTGTTAAATTGCTTTTTATTTGCTCAAACAAACTATCCTTTCTAAGCTTTGCGAAAATTAACTCTTTGTCCAAGCCCAAAATCTCTGAAAGAACTTGGGCTGTTTTTTCTTTCTCTTTTACTTTTTCTGGACAAACAAAAAGATACTTCCCTTTTATATTGGTAGCTAAAATCTCGCCTCCACTGAAAAAAATCTCGCCTCTTTCTCCTTTTATCAATTGATAATTTTTTTGCTGGCCCTGGGCTAAGGCTTTATAGAGGTCGTGTTTAATAATTTGAATATAAACCAAGCGGCTAATAATAGCCGCTCCAAATAAAATAATTACAATAAAGACAAAATTAACTCGCCATCTCTTCATGAACTATTTTGCTACAACTTGAGTATTTAAAACTCTAATATAATGAATTTTATCTATTTTTTCAAAATCTTGCGAGGCAATTATTTCTGCCATTTTTTCCAGAGAGCCATTTTGGGTAGAATTAATTGCTAAAATTTTATTCTGATTTGAAAGCTCTGTTATTCTTTTTTGATATTCTTTTATTGAAAATCTTACCGAAATTTCAGTATTAATCTGAAAAACATAAAAAATCAAAAGACCAATAATTAAAATAACAGATGAAATAAGAGTTAAAAGTTTATACATTTTTCATCGCTGCTCTGAGTTTCGCGCTACTCGAGCGAGGATTATTTTTAATTTCTTCTTGAGATGGTGTTATTGGTTTTTTAGTTAAAATTTTTATTGTACCTTTTTGAAATTCTTCTTTAAAAAATTTTTTTACAATTCTGTCTTCTAAAGAATGAAAAGAAATTATTGCGATTTTTCCCCCAGACTCCAGAATTTCAACTGCCTGCGGCAGAACTTTTTTTAAATTGTTCAATTCATTGTTAACCGCTATTCTTAAGGCCTGAAAAACACGATTGGGAGAATAAATTCTTGAACTTTTAATAATCTTCAATAATTGAAAAGTGGTTTTGATTGGTCTTTCTTGGACAATTTTTCTAGCTAACCCTTTGGCAAACCGTTCCTCTCCATATTTTTTTAAAATCCTTTCAATTTCTTCCCGTGGATATTCATTCACAATCTTCTCCGCCGTCAACTCATTCGCGCCGTATCTCATATCCAGCGGTTCGTCTTTAAGAAAGGTAAATCCCCTACCCGATTCCTCCAAATGCCAAGAGGACATTCCTAGGTCGAAAAGGATTCCATTTGCCTGACCAAACTTGGTATATTTAACTATTTCTTTCAGATTTGCAAAGTTATCAGTGACCAAAACAATCCTTTTCTCAAAATTTTTAATTTTTAATTTTAAATTTTTAATTACCTCCGGATCAGCGTCTATTCCTAAAATTTTCCCATTTGGTTTAATTTTTTCTAAAATCGCTAATGCATGACCGCCGCCATCAATTGTGCAATCAATAAAATTTTCATTTGGTTTCGGGCCTAAAAACTCTAAGACCTCTTTTTGAAGAACTGGAATGTGCATTTTAAATTCCTAAATTACCAAGTTTTGAGACCAGACTGCCAACTTCTTTTTCTGCTTTATTTTTATAAATATCCCATTTTTTCTTGTCCCAAATTTCCAATCTATTTGACAATCCGCAAATCACCACATTTTTATTAAGGCCGGCATAATTCTTTAAATAATCCGGAAGAAGAATTCTCCCTAGTTTGTCCGGAGAGACCTCCATTGCGCCTGCCAACATAATTCTGGCAAAACTTCTTGCTTCGGTTTGGCTTATTGGCAAATTGCTTAATTTTTCCGATATTACTCTCCATTCTTTTTCCGTGTAAACAACAAGACAATTT
>PEYC01000039.1 GCA_002774555.1 Candidatus Nealsonbacteria bacterium CG08_land_8_20_14_0_20_36_22 | reverse complement strand
TTTTCAATCATATATTACAATTTTAGCACGAGAATTACTGTCGTCAAGAGCAAAAATTGTGGATAAATGCGTTCCTGCAATCTCCGGCGGAAAGGACGGATTTTGCCAAATCCGCGGAAATCCGCTAAACAGCCAAAGAAAAATCAAAATAAAAATCAGTAGGAATTGGCTTATTTTAAATAATTTACTTTTCCACAATCTTGCTCTTGACATAGAATATGGGTTTGCTATACTGATGATAGCAACGCTACCCCAGGGTAAAACCTGGGGCTTTTTTATTGAAAAGCTACTTCATTTTTAATTCTGTTTACATAGAGATGCCAGCATTGTCTTAATTCCCACGCCATATTTTCTTCGTAACCAACAAAAAGAATATTTTTCTTTTTATCGTGAACTACATAATTTTTAAGTTCTAAAAAATCACTATCGCCGCTAACTATTATCACGACATTAAGGTTATCTATATTTCTTACTGTATCTAAAGTAATTTCAACATCGGTATCGGCTTTTTTCATAAATTTCCCGGCTACAGGAGTATATTTTAATAATTTCTTTTTTAATGTTACAGAGGAACTAATTTTTTGCAGAAAAATTTCAGTGCCGCGGAATACATCATCGCTTCTGGCGGGAATAGCAATGTGATAATTTATAAATTGCAGGTTACAATATCGTTCCAGTAAAATTCGGAGTTTCCTAAAATCAATAGGTATGAGATTTTATTTGTGCCCTCGCCGCGACTCGAACGCGGAACCACTTCCTTAAAAGGGAATTGCTCTACCAGATTGAGCTACGAGGGCAAGCGGCCGCCTCTGGCGGCCTAAATTCAAAATTATAATTTTTCTTTTTTTAATTGTTCTAGCAATTCTTTCTGTTTTCTGGTCAGCTTTTTTGGGATTTTTACAGTTAATTCAATATACAAATTTCCCCTGCCGTAACCGGAAAAATAAGGAATGCCTTTGCCGGAAACTCTTAAAATTTTGCCTGATTCTGACCCGGCAGGAATTTTTAGCAAAATTTTGCTTCTATCCAAAGTTGCTATTTCAATTTCATCTCCTAAGACCGCTTGAGAAAAATTAATTGGGATAAAAGTGAATAAGTCATCTTCTCTTCTTTCAAAAACAGGATGCTTTTTCACCAAGACCCTTACATATAAATCACCTGCTTCTCCGCCTTTTCTGCCTGCTTCTCCTTTACCAATGATTTTTATTACTTGATTTGAATCAATCCCGGCCGGAATAACGATTTTAATGTCGTCTTCTCCTTTTACCCTGCCCTCGCCTTTACAAACATTGCAAGGTTTTTCCGGTATTCGGCCTTCACCCTTACATTCGGGACAAACGGTCCAATGGGTAAAAGAACCAAAAAAAGATCTTTTTACCTGTTGGACCTCTCCTGTCCCCCGACAAGAAAAACATTCTTTTACGGCCGTGTCAGGTTCAGCTCCTCTGCCCTGACAACGAGGGCAAAGGATTTGTTTATATAGAGAAATTTCTTTCTTAAGACCTGTTAAGGTTGCTTCCAAAGGAATTTCTATGTCAATTTTTATGTCTCTTCCCTTTTTGATATTCTTTTTTCGGGCTGTTTTGCCTCCGTCAAAACCAAAAAAATCCTCAAATACTTCATTCAAGTCCTCAAAACCAAATTCAAAACCTGAATCTTCATCTGCATCTTTAGTAAAAGGTCTTCCCCAAGCCCAGTTAAAATCCCAGCCAGGACCCGCTCCCGGTCTAGTTCCTTCAGCTCCCTCAAAAGTTCGACCAAACCTATCATACTGGGCCCTTTTTTCTTTATCAGACAATATCTGATAGGCCTGATTTATCTCTTTCATTTTCTCTTTATCGCCACCTTTGTCTGGATGATACCTATGGGCCAATTTATAATAGGCCTTTTTTATTTCCTCTGACGAAGCGCCGCGAGGAATGCCTAAAATTTTGTAATAGTCCATAAAATAGAATAATTATTTTTTCTCTTTATATTTTCCTTCTTCGGTATCTCCCCCTGTTTTGGTTTTTTTATACAATTCTGCTCCGACTTTTTGAATTACATTTGAAAGTTCCTGGGTTTTATTCTTAATTTCTTCTATATTATCACCATCTTTTGCTTTCCTCAACTCCTCAATTTTTTGTTCAACTTCTTTTTCTAAATCTTTAGAAATCTTATCTCCGGCTTCTTTGAGAGTCTTTTCGCAAGTGTAAACCAAATTATCAGCAATATTGCGAACCTCAATTAATTCTTTTTTCTTTTTGTCTTCTTCTGTATGAAGTTCTGCTTCTTTTTTCAGTTTTTCAATTTCTTCTTTTGAGAGGCCAATAGACCCCTCAATTCTTATTGACTGGCTTTTGCCTGTTGCCTTATCTTTGGCAGAAACATTTAAAATACCATTAGCGTCAATATCAAAAATAACTTCAATTTGGGGCATGCCGCGCGGAGATGGCGGAATTCCGTCCAGAATAAATCTGCCCAATGTTTTGTTATTTTGAGCCATCGGTCTTTCTCCTTGTAAGACATGTATTTCTACTGATGTCTGATTGTCTGCGGCAGTGGAGAAAATTTGGCTTTTATCTGTCGGAACGGTTGTATTTTTGGGGATTAAAACAGTATTCACCCCACCAAGGGTCTCAATACCCAAAGAAAGAGGCGTTACGTCCAAAAGTAAGACGTCTTTCATATCGCCTTGGAGAATCCCTCCTTGAATTGCAGCTCCAATTGCCACCACTTCGTCAGGGTTAATTGATTTATTGGCTTCTTTACCAAATAATTTTTTAACTTCTTCTTGAATTTTTGGCATTCTTGTTTGGCCTCCAACCAAAACAATTTCTTCAATGTCTTTGACTCCAAGTTTTGTTTCTTCTAAGGTCTGTTTTACCAAACTAATAGATTTCTTAATATACTCTTCCACTAAGTTCTCAAGCTGAGCTCGGGTTAATTTTAGGTAGAAATGTTTCGGCCCGGAAGAATCAGAGGTAATAAATGGAAGATTAATTTCTGTTTCCATAGCAGTGGATAGCTCAATTTTAGCTTTTTCTCCTGCCTCTTTGATTCTCTGAAGGGCTAATTGGTCTTTTGCCAAATCAATCCCTTGTTCTTTTTTAAATTCTTTAATGAGCCAATCCATTATTCTTTGGTCAAAATCGTCTCCGCCAAGATGGGTGTCTCCGCCGGTCCCGATAACCTTAATTGTTTCTCCGGTAACATCCAGTATAGAAACATCAAATGTCCCTCCGCCAAAGTCATAAACCAAAATTTGCTGTCCTTTTTTTTGAGTCAAACCATAAGCTAAAGCTGCAGCTGTTGGTTCGTTGATAACCCTATTTACTTTCAATCCGGCAATTTCACCTGCCACCTTGGTCGCTTTTCTTTGAGAATCATCAAAATAAGCCGGACAGGTGATGATGGCTTCAGTAATTTTCTCTCCTAATTTTTCTTCCGCATCTTGTTTTAATTTCTGTAAAATCATAGCTGAAATTTCAGCCGGTTTATACCATTGAGCCCCTATTTTAATCTCAACCCCTTCATCTTTTGCTTCTCTAAGCTCATAAGGCAGGAGTTTTTTATCTTTTACCACCTCAGGGTCTGAAAACCTTCTGCCTATTAATCTTTTGACCGAAAAAATAGTATTTTGAGGGTTGGTAATTTGCTGTCTTTTAGCAATTACGCCAACTAATCTTTCTCCATTTTTTGTCAAAGCAACAACCGAGGGAGTGGTTCTAGCTCCTTCTTTGTTTTCTATAATTTTCGGCTGACCGGCTTCTACTACTGCCATTGCCGAAAAAGTTGTACCAAGATCAATGCCTATTATTTTTGCCATGTTATTATGTTAATATATTAATATGTTAAACGATTATTTAACGACCTTCACTTTAGCAGGCCTGATGACCTTACCATATATTGTATATCCTTTTTTTATTTCTTCAACAACTGTTTGCGGCTTTTTAATTTCCACTCCCGCCTTCGCTAAAGCTTCGGTGGGCACGTCTTCAATTATTTCCTGGAAATTCGGGTCAAATTTTTGGCCTAAGCATTTTATTTCTTCTACGCCCTGATTTTTTAAAAAGTCCAGGAGCTGGGTTTTTATATTTAAAATACCCTTTACCCATTCATTTTCTTTTAAATCCCCTGATAGTTTTTTTTCCGCGAGCTCAAAATTATCCAAAATCGGAATAATCTTTAAAATTAGCTCTTCATTAGCGTACTTTATTAACTCACCTATCCTCTCCATTTCCTCTTTTTTATAATTCAAAAAATCCGCCCTTTCTCTTTTCCAGCCGTTTAAATATTCTTCTTTTTGTTTTTGACATTCTTCAAACTGCTTCTTCAAATCTTCCAAATCTTTAATGTTTATTTTTTCTTTCTCTTTTTCTTCCGGCTCTTTCTTCGTTTTTTCCATATTTTTTTGAGTTATTTAATATTTTTATATTAAGCAAATTAACTGCGGAAGTCAAGAATGCT
>PEYC01000027.1 GCA_002774555.1 Candidatus Nealsonbacteria bacterium CG08_land_8_20_14_0_20_36_22 | reverse complement strand
GTTGTATATTTAATATCCGCTTTCTTGGCTAAATCGTCTTGGGTTAAGCCAAGCTTAGCTCGCATTTTCTTGATATTTTCGCTGATTGTTTTTCCACTTGTCATATAAATAAAGTTTTGGTAGTATAGTAGTAGATAAGGTTATTGCCTATATTGTTATACTACCAAATAAAATGAAAATAATCAAACAAAATTCTTGGCGGCGCATTTCGCAAAACGAAATACGAAATTCGGTGGCGGCGGAAAGCGAGGGCGGGCAAAAATTCCTGGTGGATGTCCACTCTCCAACCCCCTTCCTTTTTGCCCGCCCGAGCGTCAGGTTTGGCGCGCGAAGCGCGCGGAAACCCCATTTTGCCGTATGAGGCGGCGCAACGCGCCGCCGAATTGGTCGGGGAAAAATCTGAAAGTTTGATACTGGTGCCCTCGAGAGGAGTCGAACCCCTATCTTTTGTTCCGAAGACAAAAATGTTATCCATTACACCACGAGGGCTTCAATATAATTTTGCCAGAAAAGTTGAAAAAAATCAAATTTTGAAGTAAAATAAAGGCATGACGATACCCAAAGAAGTAAAAAAAGTTATTATTGAACTTCAAAAAAAAGGTTTTGAGGCCTATTTGGTTGGCGGCTGCGTGCGTGATTTGTTAAGGGGTATGGAGCCAGAGGATTGGGACGTGGCTACCAATGCTGAGCCGGATGAGATTAAAAAGACATTTTTGAAAAGTTTTATGGATAACAAATTCGGCACAGTAACTGTTCGGATTGAAAAAATGGAAATAGAAGTAACTCCTTATAGAACCGAAGAAAAGTATACAGACAAAAGACATCCTGACGAGGTAAAATGGGCGAAAACAATTGAAGAAGACCTAGCCCGGCGGGACTTCACCATCAATGCAATAGCCCTCGGATTCAAAAAAGGAACCGAGTTCCTTAAATTTAAGGAACTCGGTTCCTTTAAGGTTATTGACCCTTTTGGCGGACAAGAAGACCTAAAAAACAAAATTATCCGGGCAGTGGGTAAACCAGAGGAGCGTTTTTCTGAAGATGCCTTAAGATTAATGAGGGCAGTGAGGTTTGCTACTGTTTTTGGTTTTGAAATTGAGGAAGAAACTAGCAGAGCAATTAAAAAAAATGCGCCTTGGATTCAGGCAATTTCCAAAGAAAGAATTAGAGACGAGTTTTCAAAAATTATTATGACAGAAAAAGCAGCAGACGGAATAGAGGTTTTAAGAAAATTAGAGCTTTTAAAATATATAATACCAGAGCTGGAACAAGGTTATAAAATAAGCCAGAACAAACATCATATTTACGATTGCTACGAACATTCTTTGCTTTCTTTAAAATATGCTGCTCAGCAAAAATTTAACAAATATGTGCGATTAGCTGCTTTGTTTCATGATATCGGCAAACCGCGCTCTAAGCGGGGCGAGGGTCCTGACGCTACTTTTTACAATCACGAGGTTATAGGCGCTAAGATTACAGCCCAAATATTAAACCGCCTTAGATTTCCCAAAAAAGACATTGAAAAGCTCGTAAAACTTGTCCGCTATCATCTTTTTTATTATAATGTTGACGAAGTGACCGAGGCCTCGGTGCGAAGATTGGTCCGTAATGTAGGACAGGAAAACATAGATGAACTTTTAGAAGTCAGAATGGCAGATAGAATCGGCTCAGGAGTGCCCAAGGCCGAGCCCTATAAATTACGGCACTTAAAATATATTATTGAAAAGGTTTCCAGAGACCCTATTTCAGTCAAAATGCTGAAAAAGAATGGTCAGGATGTGATGAAAATTTTAAATATTAAGCCAGGACCAAAAATTGGCTGGGTTTTGGATGTTTTATTGGGTTATGTTTTGACTGACCCCAAAAAAAACACAAAAGAATTTTTAGAAAAAGAAATTAAAAAATTGGGGAAATTATCTGAAGATAAACTTAGCTTTTTAGCCAATGAAGCGAAAAAAGAAAGAGAAAAAATTGAAACAAAAAAAGACGAGATGACAAAAAAGAAATATTGGGTGACGTAAACAATATTTAAACGGGGATTGGCCTAATTGGTAAGGCGCTCGCTTCGGGTGCGAGAGTATAGCGGTTCAAGCCCGCTATCCCCGAAATTATTAAATCTCATCAATAAAATCTTTAAACTTTTCTCTTAATTTAATATTAAGAAGATTTTTAGGATAAAGATCTGTTGGATAGATAGGAATTAATGCGAGATTATATTTTTTGCAAATCTTTTTCTTTTTTATTATAGAACGATCATATCTTGGGCTGTCATTAGCTAAACCGAAGTATTCAATAAATATTTTTTGATTTCCTGCCAATATAACCCAGCCTGCTCTATGCTTTGTTTTTGGATAAGGTACATTTTTTTCATGGAAAATATTGTTTTTTTTAAACCAATTATCAATGAGGGCCTCAGAGATAGAATCGCAAAGATGTCCGTCTAAGGCCTTCGTTATTGTTCGTTTATACATCCGTTGACTATGTGAACGATTAGGTTGAAGTCCAGCAGCAATAATAGCATTATTCCATGAGCCAAAAAATCTTACACAGGCTTTATCTATACCCCTTAAAAATTCGCGTCGTGCAGGAACCCTTTTTAGTTTCTGGGCAGTTCTATTTATAATATTTAGAAGTTCTTCTGGCGTGTAGCGTTCTGCATAATTTCTACATTTCATGGAGCAATATTTTTTATTAATACTTTTTTTAAATTGTTTTTTGCATACCACACAAGTTTTCAGTTTAGGTTTCAAACGTTTTCTAGGATATCTTTTATTATTAACTATCGCCGCACAAGATTGGGAACAGTAATTATGGGGTGAAACTTCATGAGGAGTTCGTTCAAAACGCTTGTCGCAATTTTCACAAAATAATATTTGTTTCTTTAACCTATCTTTAGATAGACACTTCCGAGAGCAATACTGTTTCCAGTTAAATTTTTTAGCTTCATTAAAGCGTCCTTTATTCCGAAAGAATTCTTTTCTGCAAAACGCACACTTTACTTTTACTAAATTCATATTTATCTAATTTGACTTATTGAAATAATTTTCATAATATAAGAATAAAAGGATAACTAATAATATGTCTATACTTTAATTCTACTACTAAAGTATTGTGTATGTCAAACCTTTCACAGAATTTGCGAAAATTTAGAAAAGCAAAAAAATTATCCCAAGAAAAATTGGCGAGATTGGCCGATGTCGCCAATAATACGATTATCAAAATTGAAGCTGGTAAAAACCAAAACCCAACGCTTGATACTCTCAAGAAAATAGCGAAAGCTTTTGAGGTGAGCCTTGATGAATTAATTAAATAATATTACACTAATTATATGAACAAAAAACTTTTATTAATTGGGCTAATAATCATTTTGTCTGCTGGTATAGCTACTCTATGGATTTTAAGGAATATCAAAAACTTTCAAAAAGAACAGCGAATTACCCGAACATAGGGACGAAAAAAGAAGACGCTTTTCTTTATCCGATTTTAGGTTTGGCCGGAGAATCGGGGGAGGTTGTAGAGAAAATAAAGAAGATTTTTAGGGACGACAAGGGCGTTTTAAAAGAAGAAAGGAAAGAGATGATTAAAAAAGAATTAGGAGACGTTTTATGGTATTTGGCGCAGGTGGCAACCGAATTAAATTTGTCTTTAGATGATATTGCCAAGAGTAATATTAAAAAATTATCTTCAAGGTTAATAAGGGGAAAAATTAGCGGAAACGGAGATGAAAGGTAGAAAATAAATGATTGAGGGCCTGTAGTTTAATGGTAGAACACGGCATTCGCATTGCCGAGGTGGCAGTTCAATTCTGCCCAGGT
>PEYC01000054.1 GCA_002774555.1 Candidatus Nealsonbacteria bacterium CG08_land_8_20_14_0_20_36_22 | reverse complement strand
TTTTTCCTTCCCGCCCCGCCCTCGCTTGGACCGGCGATTTTTTTGGCGGGGATTTTATCTTTTCCTTGCCCTTGCCCCAACCTTCCCCTGCGCGGGCAAGACATAGAAACTCCCTATATTATTATATTACAATTTGGAATATAACACAATGGAATATACAATACAAGTAAAGATATGTCCAAAGCAATTTACTCAGAAGATCACAAATATACTGTTGAGCAATTAAAAAAGGCCCGCAAAGAGGCCGGTTTAGAGCAGGCGGAAGTTGCTAAATTACTTGGCAAAACTCAACCCCATGTCTCAAAAATCGAGGCCGGCCAGAGGCGGATTGATATTGTCGCGCTTAAAGAATTTGCCAAAATTTACAAAAAAGATATAAGCTTTTTTATTAAATAAGTATGTCAAAGATTCAAGAATTATTATCTGGTAGAACAGATAAAATCAATTACACAGAAATAATTAAAAATTATCCTTGGATTGTGGAAAAGGGGCAGAATTGTATTTTAAGTCCAGATAGCGATGGTTTGCTATGCGGTTTATTCATGTCAACTTATTTGGATTGGAAAGTAAAAGGTTTTTATGACGGAAAGATAATGTTATTGGATAAAAATCTTTCTGCTAAAGATTGTATATTTTTAGATATGGAAGTTTTTAGAAAAAACATCAGAAGCATTGGTCATCATATAGTTCAATTTAATAAAAGAAAAAAACCATCGAATTGGAACAACTACAAAAATTGTATTCAGCCAAACAATTTACGAGATTATGATGGCTATAATGATTTTCGGTTAAAATATCCATTGGCGACAATACATCTTTTGATTGGGATAGTTGGCTCAAAAATAAAATTAAAAATACCTGAAACTGCAATTCGTGCTTTATTTTTTACCGATGGAACTTTTAATGTTCTTTTTAAGTATCCGGAAAATGTTTTAAATTGGCTAAATTATTTACGAGCCAATGAAGAACAAAATCCATTAAAAGACGTCTTTGAAAACGAAAAATATAGTGTATTTTCTTTAATGAAAGCAATGGATGAATTTTTTAGAGAAAGAGACGAAATTAGTATTGTAAAAGAAAGGGGTGATAGATTAAGAATATCAGAAACCGATGGTTCACCAGCTAATATAGAAAAACAAAATAATTTTTACAAAATAAACTCAGAGGCAAAAGAAAGAATTGAAAAATTTATCAAGATTTTATCCAATTTAACTGGTTGGAAATATAACCATGATAGTTGGACTTGGGAAAATTTTAGATCGTACAGATTTACTAAAGGTGATTTCGCAGGTAGCAAAATTCGTCTAAACAATAAAACATTCGAAAAATTTTTATCAAAAAAGCCGCTTACTTGGGCAATGACAAGCGGCCAGAATATCGAATATACCTTAGAGAAACCCGATAAATTACAATAAAGGAGCTGGTGTATTATTTAATCTCTTCTCTGCTAAATCGCAATATTCTTTTGCGATATCAATAATTATAAAATTTCTTTTGAGTTGTTTTGCTGCAACAGCAGTAGATCCGCAGCCACCAAACGGATCCAGAACGACGCCATTTGGAGGGCAAAAACATTGAATAAAATCATAAGGAATTTTATCAGGGAATACAGCAGGATGTTGTCTTTTTAGAGGATCTTTGTCTCCGGCCATTAAATAATTCCAAACGGTACCTCTACATTTCATTGGATTAATTGAGCGAGTTACAGTTTTTGTAGTGGAACCATCTGTTCTTCTAT
Organism: Candidatus Nealsonbacteria bacterium CG08_land_8_20_14_0_20_36_22; assembly: GCA_002774555.1. Classification (GTDB taxonomy): domain Bacteria; phylum Patescibacteriota; class Minisyncoccia; order Minisyncoccales; family GWA2-38-27; genus PEYC01. The sequence goes on along the minus strand of PEYC01000054.1, from coordinate 2,100 downwards.
TTCCGCTTCCAGTCATAATTTTACCCCCATGTTTTGAAGGAATTTTTAATGGCTCTTTATTAAAATATTGTGGGCGGTCTCCCTTGAGAAAAATTGGCATATATTCGTGGTCAACCCTAAATCTGTATTTCCACCACGCCCCCTCTGTTCCGTGTTTTTTATAGATAACTGTTTCAAAAAGACGCAATCCAATGTTGTCTACCCAGTCAACAATCGTTCTAAAAGATGTAAGAGTTTTCGCAAAGTTTTTTGTTTGATCTTGAATTACCATAACTGCTATGCCGCCATTTTTTAGTACACGTTTTATCTGTTCGCCCGTACCATGCAGGTCAAAACTATAATTACCGTTATAATCCCGCACCTCATCATAAGGAGGAGAAGTTACAATAAGATCAATAGAATCGTTTGGCAAAGTTTTTAACACCTCTACCGCGTCTCCGTGTAAAATTTTATTCAAGGGTAAATTATCTAGATTTGGTTTTCTAGATTTTTTTATTTTATTTTTTTGTATAGATAAACTACCCATAGTAATATTATAACAAAATTATACCTATTTTTTAATTACATCAATTACTCTTCCGCTAACATGATAATTATCATTTTCATGAATAAATATCGGCAGATATTCTTTTGTTGATTCTGATTTTAATATGACTCTTTTATTTTGTAGATCTGGAATAAATTTTTTAATGTTTGCCATTTCATCGATTATTGAAACAACATATTGTCCTAGTTCTGGACTTTTCTGTTCTGCATCCACTATAACAAAATCACCATCCTCTATATTTTTTCTGTTTATATTTGCTCTATTCATGGAATTACCCTCTGCGCGTAGGACAAACAATTTTCCACCACGAGGGGCAAGTTTTTTTGATACTTTCAGATATCCGGTGATATTTTCTTCCGCAAAAATTGTTGCAGGGCCGCAGTTGGCAGTCCCAACAATAGGTAAGGATACAAAGCCCTCTTTAGAGATTTGTTGCGCTTTTTTGACTTCTCTTTTTACAGGATTATACGCAATAAATCCTTTCTTAGAGAGTTGAGTTAAATGGTGTTTTATTTTTTGGGCAGATTTTTCACCCACAAGAGAACCAATCTCTCGTAACGTCATTCCTGATAGGTTCTTCCGATTTAATTCTTTTAATAATTTTTCTTGTATGATATGCATATTTTCATTATAATGGTTTTGTCAAGTAAAAGCAATAGAGTTATCCACAGCTCTTTAACGCTTGACAGATTTGACAAATATAAACAGATAATGATAGAATGAGGATGTCCTGATGGATTTTCTAGACAATAAGGTCGGCAGGATAATAATTAACTTATAATCTAACCAATAAGATGCAACTAAAATGGTCCGAGCGAATTTCGCTCACACAATCAGAAGTAAACAGAATAAAAGCGATTGCCGGTGTTTATCGTCTTATTTACTATGATGGTAGCAAAGATAAATATTATGTCTATTATGTAGGACAAGCAGAGGATTTGAACGATAGACTAACGCAACATCTCTCCGGAAATGAAACGAACAAGTGTTGTCAGAGATATCTTGAAAATTATAATTGCTACTTTCGAGCGGCGGCTGTATCACGGCAAGCTGATCGAGACGGAGCCGAGGTCGCGCTTTATAATCACTTTAAGCCTTCCTGCGTCGATCGGATTCCGGATGTAGATCCAATTGATATTAATTTTGACTAATATGGCAGAAAAATCATCACACAAGGGCGCAAAGACTCGAGGTCTTAGTGGGTCAAAAACCGAAGTGTCAATTAAGGGCAATAGGAGACTTGACGCTAGTAATTCAAAAGTTGCGCGAGAGGTTGAAAGGAGCAGTGGCGAAAAATCACTTGCGAAAGCTATACGTCGATTAAATACCCAGGCAAATAAGAAAAAAGAATTACTGGTACCAACTCCAAATTTAGATAAAGCAAAAGAAGTTGCAGAAAAGGTTACAAAAGGTAAAATACTGATACAGAATTTATCAAGAACCCAAAGGCGTTTTGTGAAGTAATAAAATCCCCGCCAAAAAAATCGCCGGTCCAAGCGAGGGCGGGGCGGGAAGGAAAAAGGGTCTGGGGAAAAGGAATTCCCGCCCCGCCC
>PEYC01000038.1 GCA_002774555.1 Candidatus Nealsonbacteria bacterium CG08_land_8_20_14_0_20_36_22 | reverse complement strand
CAAAAACTGCGGAAAGGAATTTGGCCCGGTTTTGCGCCTCTCGGTTATCTCAATAATCACAAAACAAAAGAAATAGATTTAGACAAAGATAAAGCGCCATTTATCAGAAAGGCGTTTGAACTTTACGCCACCGGCGACTATACGCTAAAAGCAGTAAATCAGTTTTTGGCGGATAGCAGAATAACAAGTTATAGAAAAAGGCCGCTTTCTGTTTCCTGTGTCCAGCGATTCCTCAAAAATCATTTTTATTATGGAGTATTTAAGTTTAACAACGAAGTTTATCAAGGCACGCATGAGCCAATTATTTCCAAAAAACTTTTTGATTCTACTCAACAAGTAATGAATAACCGAGGCAAGAAAAAGAGGAAGCGAAAGCACGAGTTTGCTTTTTCCGGGGTAATGCGTTGCGGAAATTGCGATTGCCTCATTACTGCGGAAACCCAAAAAGGGCACAATTATTATCGTTGCACCAAGAAAAAGCAAACCTGTAATGAAAAATATTTGCGAGAGGAAAATCTTGTTGAACAGATGAGAGATTTTATCCAAAAAGTTTCTATTCCCGACGATTGGGCAGAAAATATGTTTACCGAGTTAGACAAAGAAAAAGAACAAGCAAAAAGAGATAGCGAAAATTTTGTTCAAAATCTCCAAAAAGAAAAAACTGAAGTTGAGCAGAAAATTGAAAATCTGCTAGACCTCTATATTGAAGGCAAAGGATTGGCTATTGAAGAATACCAAACCAAGAAACAAAAATTGCTCAACGAAAAACTGGATATTGAGCAGAAAATCAGAGATTTTGAACAAATGGGGAATAATTGGCTCGAACCGATGAAAGAAATGATTTTTGAGGCGAAACAAGCCAAAATTCTATTGTCGCAAGGCGACAATCATCAAATCCTAACATTTCTAAAAAATGTCGGCTCGAACTTTATTTTGAAAGGCAAAAAATTTGATTTTGAACCGAAAAACGGCTGGCGAGCCCGCGTAGCGGGCGAGCCAACAAAGACATTTCCTAACTGGCGGAGGGGGTGAGATTCGAACTCACGTGCCCCTTGCGAGGCTAACCGTTTTCGAGGCGGCTCCGTTGTGTCCACTTCGGTACCCCTCCAAAAATGTGTCCCTAGCAGGAATCGAACCTGCATCTGAGGCTCCGGAGACCCCTGTTCTGTCCATTGAACTACAGGGACAAAATTAAAACTTATAGCGAGTTTTGTTCATCTCATAACCAACGATTCCAAAGGCAACTACCACATTCAATGACTCTTTTTTGCCGAACATTGGCAAAGAAATTATTTTATCTGCTCTTTTTAAAACAGAAAGCGAAACTCCTTTAACTTCATTTCCTATTATTAAAGCTAAAGGAAATTTAGGTTTAAGTTTTGTATAACACAAACTATTTTTTGTCTGCTCCAAAGCCACTATAAAAACTTTTTCTTTCTTTAATCTTTCTATTACTTGCCAAGTTTTTCCGTAATACTCCCAGTCAACCCAGTTTTCAGCGCCTAAAGCGCTCTTGGAAATTTTGGGACTAGGCGGCTTGCCGCAAATTCCGCAAAGAAAAATCTTATCAACCCTTAAAGCATCTGCTGTCCTGAAAATAGAGCCAATATTCTCTAAGCTCCGTATATTATCACAAACCACATAAAACGGCAATTTCTTTTTCATTTCTTTTTTGCTTTGCATTTTGAAATTTTTTGATATTGCTGGTAAAAAAAGCGATGAGGAGTTCGGTAAGCGGTTTTGCCTTTTTTAGCTTGTTTGGAAGAATATTTTTTCATCTTAAAAAAGATTTGTTTAATCTTTCTTGGGCAGAGAGTTTTTCGCAATTAGAAACCTTTGCTTTTTTGATTCCACGCTCCATAATTTCTATGGTTTTATCCATTTCTTCTGCTTTAGGAAAATAGGGTGTCCCATCTTTGCCTCCATGTGTAAAGGAATATCTGGCAGGATCTTCGTAAGAAGGTTTGGCGCCGTAGATTAACTCGCTAACCAAACTTAAAGCCCGGATTGTTTTAGGACCGATGCCTTTTAAGGACAAAAGTTGTTCAAAGTTTTTAGGGTTTTGTTCATTGGCAAAAAAAATGGTTTTTCCCAACCGTTTTAAATCAAATTTTTCTTGCGCCACCGGATGCCAATAAAACTCAACATCTCTCAATTCCATTAAAGTAAGATTTTTTGACCTTTTAGTTTGAATTAAGTCCAAATCTTTTACAAATGTTTTTGGTCCTTCTTTTACCAATTCAGTTGAAATTTTCCGGTTTTTATTACTCTCTCTGGCAGTTAAATTTAAGGGATTGCCCTTAACATCAGAAACAATTCCAGAATGAGGTTCCTCTACAAAATCTTTAACCATAGAAGACAACCAGTGATAGCGCCTGGCTTTTTGAATTTCCGGCGCCATCCCTTGTTGGATTATCGCCCACTGGCCGGATTTAGAAAAAATAAAATTATGCTGATAAATCTGGAAAGGGGATTGAATATTTTGGATTAAAGAACTGTCAACTTTGGCTGCCATTTTGGAAGCGTAAATTAAATTCGGCGCAAAAGAAAAACCCCGGGATATAGCGTAGGCTTCAATTTCTTCTGGCGTTTTTCTTGATTCTTTTTTACCGCCGCAAACATAAATTCCCAGCTCGTCTTGAATATCAAAAATCCCAACCTTTAAAGCCCCTAAGGTGGTAGTGGTTAACCCGCTGGAATTATAGTCAAAACCAATCACACAGCCAAGCGATTGAAACCAGACAGGATCTGATAGACGTTTTAAAATTTCCTCTGGTCCAAACTCTTCGCGAATAGCCAACATTATCCCTCTGGATAAGCGCTTCATTCTTTCAAATAACCACCTTGGGCAATGACCATAGTCCAATGGAACAGTGGCAATTCCGGTTCTCATACTTTTATTGTAATAAAAAACTGGCTTTTCAGCCAGTTGGGATTTGTTTTTTTTATATTCTCATATAATTGTTGAATTTTTTTCTTTTGTTCTTCCATATTTAAAACCTCCCGGCGAATCCGGGCTTTTTCTTTTCTGATAAATTTGCGAAGCGATTTGGGAAGCTTTTTTTTCTTGTTTTCGGCCATAATAAAAAAATACAAACCATAAAGACAATGTCTGTATCTTAATCTAAACCGAGATAAAAATCAACCCTTACTCTCCTTTTATCACTGCTAATGGCACGAGTTTTACTACTTTTTTTGACAAGCCGGCGTTATGAACAACTTCAACAACATCGTCAATATTTTTATAGGCAAGCGGCGCTTCTTCGGCAATTCCTCTTAAAGACCAGCATTTGATAATTATGCCTTTTGATTCTAAATTTCTGATAACTTCCTGACCAGAAATCTTTCTCGTCGCCTCATGCCGAGACATTATTCGGCCGGCGCCGTGGCAAGTAGAATAAAAAGCTTCTTTGCCCTTTTCCGTTCCAGCTAAAACATAAGAGGCAGTTCCCATTGAGCCAGGAATTAAAACCGGCTGGCCAACTGAACGATATTTTTCTGGAATTTCAGGATGTTCTGGCGGGAAAGCCCGAGTAGCCCCTTTCCGATGAACAGCAACTTCAGTTTCTCTGCCGTCAATTTTATATTTTTCTTTCTTTATAATGTTATGGGCGACATCATACAATAATTCAAGTTTCTCTTTTTCGCCTAACGCCTTTTTCCAGGCTTGTCTTACATAGTGGGCAATCATATAACGATTTGCCCAGGCGTAATTGGCAGCTGAAGCCATAGCAGAAAAATATCTCTTCCCCTCTGAAGAATTAAACGGAACACAAGCAAATTCTCTATCAGGGACTCTAATCCTATATTTTTGCATAGCCGGTATCATTATTCTTAAATAATCTGTGCAAACCTGATGTCCAAGCCCACGGCTACCGCAATGAACCATAATCACAATTTGGTCTTTAAATAAGCCAAAAACCTCGGCTACTTTCTCATCAAAAATTTCAACCACTTTTTGAATCTCCAAAAAGTGATTTCCGCTTCCCAAAGTCCCAACCTGGTCCCTTCCTCGATTTTTTGCGTGGTCAGAAACGACAGAAGCATCGGCCCAATCTAATCTGCCAGTGGCTTCACAATTTTCAACATCTTCTTTTTCTCCGTAGCCCTGTTTTAATAAAATATGAGTTCCCTGTTCCAAAATTTTATTAATTTGTTCAAGGCCTAATTTTATTTTCCTTCCCCTGCCCAAACCCGAAGGAACTTGATTTTGAATTTCAGTTGCCAATTTATCTAAATAGGGTTTAATTTCTTTCTCATTATGCCCTGATTTTAATAATCTCATGCCGCAGTTAATATCGTAGCCGCAAACTCCAGGCGAAATAACTCCTTCAGATATTTTTATTGCCGCAACTCC